>JAGPGD010000040.1 GCA_018056165.1 Paludibacteraceae bacterium
AACAGAATAAATTATCTGCCAATCCTGAAATGCTCTTACCTTGGTTTGAGAATTCATTATCTCTTTTAGTTCTGCATCTGTGAAATGTGGATAGGTCTTTAATATTTTCATGACTTTTTTCTTGCAATGATACAAAAAATATTATTAATTATATATGATAATGGTTAGGTATAATTTGCTGAAAGCCATTTTGGCAGGAGAAAAACAGTTGACCTCAAAAGAGACACTCGAGAAATATCAATTGGGTACTTCGGCCAATGTGGTAAGAATTAAGCGAGGATTGATTGAAAACGAAATATTGGATGATACGGGTGGTGAATTATCATTCCTGGATCCAATGTATAAATATTGGTTAAAAAAATATTTTTTCAAACTGTAAAAATTTATTTTTTTCTTTTTGGGCATACTTAGATATTGCCCTATTTTCCGTTTGATACAAGATTTTTTTTGCTTACTGAACAACATCAATCCCTTGTCATTTCTAAAAAGAGATGTTTTCTTTTCTCTCGCTGATTTCCGCTAATTCTCTGCGCCTATCTGCGATATTCATCTGCGATAATTTGCGAGAGATATATTTCTTCTCGCTGATTGCCGCAGATTCCTTTCACTGATGCTGAACAAATTCATGTCATTCCTCTAAATGATTGACTATTCTTTTGATTGAAGCCTCAATGTTATCTGTATTGAAATTTACCAAAATACCTAATTTTTTCTCGGATAATTTCAGATAAGTCAGCAATTGTTTATAATGGACATCCGCTAACTGATCAACTGACTTTATTTCAATAATCACTTTATTTTCAACCAGAATGTCCACTCGATATCCAATTTCCAATGCAATATCTTCATAAACAAAAGGAAGACCAACTTGTGTTTTAACTTCAAGACCAGCATTTTTTAATTCATAAGATAATGCTGCTTCATAGGCAGATTCCAATAATCCGGGACCAACTTTGTTATACACAGCAAAAATAGCACCTCTAATTTTATAAGATATTTCATTTTCTGTCATAATGGTATAAATATTTTCTCTCGCTGATTGACGCTGATTTTTCTCTGCGTCTATCTGTGATATTCATTTGCGATAATCTGCGAGAGATGCATTTTTTCTCGCTGATTTACGCTGATTCCTTGCAATCATTTTTTAATAATACATTTTTTTGATTACATCAACTACTCTTTGGATATCTTCATTTGTTAAAGTTGGACCTGAAGGCAAGCAAAGTCCGTTGTTGAATAATTTTTCTGCTGTATCATCCCCATAATAAGGACAATCGGCAAAAACTGGCTGCAGATGCATCGGTTTCCACAGCGGACGGGTTTCGATGTTCTCTTCTTCCATTTTCAAGCGTAAATTTTCCCGAGTGAACCCGGCTTTTTGTGGATTGATGATAATGCATGTCAACCAGTAATTTGAGTTAAAATCGCTGTTTGGATTGGTATGAAATGAAATACCTGGAATATCCAGCATGAGTGTTCGGTACAGCTGATTAATTTCTCTGCGTCGTGCAATGTGATTATTTAATACATACATTTGTCCACGCCCAATGCCTGCACAAATGTTGCTCATGCGGTAATTGTACCCGATATGCGAATGCTGATAATGTGGCGCTTTGTCCCGTGCCTGCGTGGCAAAAAACTTTGTCTGCTCGGCTTCTTCGGCTGTGCGACATACTAACGCTCCGCCGCCCGACGTGGTAATCATCTTGTTGCCGTTGAATGACAGACAGGCAAATTCGCCGAAAGTTCCACATTTCTGTCCTCGGTATTCCGAGCCCAGCGCTTCCGCTGCATCCTCCAATACAGAAATGTCATATTCTTTGGCAATAGCAAGAATTTGATCTATTCGTGCCGGCATACCATACAAATGCACAGGAATGATAGCCTTCGGTTTTCTTCCCGTTTTCGCCATGCGATCATCAATGGCCTCCTGAAGAAATTGAGGTGACATATTCCATGTATCAGGTTCACTGCCCACAAACACCGGTTTTCCCCCTTGATAGGTAATGGGGTTAGCCGAAGCCGAGAACGTAAAACTCTGACATATTACCTCATCGCCCTGCGTCACCCCCAGCTGTACCAGTCCCAGATGAATAGCCGCCGTGCCCGCACTCAATGCCGCCACATGCACCTCCTCACCCAGAAATTCTTCCAGATCTTTTTCAAACCCATCCACATTAGGACCCAATGGCACTACCCAATTCGTGTCGAATGCCTCTTTTATGAAGTCCTGCTCCTTTCCGCCCATGTGAGCAAGAGAAAGAAAAATACGTTGTTGCATTTATATAATATATATGAAGTTATCTGTAAATGATATTATTGCACTTATAAAATTACTTTACATGGATTTACCTGCAACAGCTAAAGCATTATGAGGAACTTTTTGCAAGAATTTTTCTTTCACCATTTTATGCTGATTCCGTCAACTGATTTTCAGCAAATTCATTAAATTTTTCACAACAAAATAGCATTTATTTAAATGATTTTTAAATAGCGTTTAAATGTGATTCATCATTTTTTATATTTGCAAGTTTGTTAGTAAACAATTTATGGTTAAAACCACAAATATACTTGTTTATTTCATTATTTTTAGGGTTATAACCATAAAAAATCCCCTTTTCAGATGCAAATTTTCTGTGACTCTTTGTCGTGCGATTGTTTAATATTTTCTCGCTGATTTACGCTGACCTTCTGCGTTTCTCTGCGTTTTTAATCTGGGAATATCTGCGTGAAATTTTCTTCTTTTCTCTCGCTGATTTACGCTGATTTTTTGCCAATATTTATAAGAAGATTACAACTTTTGTATTTTTTCATAACACCTGTCCATTTTATTTCTGTTCGAAATGCATTACATATTGATTTATTTCTCTGTAGGCTTTTCGTTTTCACAGTTTTTCTCAAATTCCAAATAACCAGATTAATGGCATGAATAAATTTACCTATATTAAATTTATCTTGAATTACTACATTTTATGAATTCATTAATCAGGAAATAAGGCATGACATTATAATTAAAAATTACTTTAAAGTTTTTTTATCACTTTACATGGGTTGCCAAATGCTAATACATTGTCAGGTATATCTTCGGTCACAACTGAACCTGCCCCTATAATACTCCATTCACCTATTTTTAAACCTGGGATGATAATTGTTCCGGCACCAATCCATGTACCTTCCCCTATGATAACATTCCCGCAGACCGTAGCATGAGGAGAAATATGTACATAATCATATAATTTGCAATCATGATCAACCAATGCAC
This sequence comes from Paludibacteraceae bacterium, assembly GCA_018056165.1. Lineage (GTDB taxonomy): Bacteria > Bacteroidota > Bacteroidia > Bacteroidales > Paludibacteraceae > MVYY01. The sequence goes on from JAGPGD010000040.1 coordinate 3,263, forward strand.
AAGTGTTAATAATACAATGTTTACCAATTTCACTACAAGATTGAATAATAGCACCTTGCATCACTACCGTTCCTTCTTTTATCTTGCAGTTTGTCGATAAAATAGCAGAGATATGACTTGCAGTTTCAAAACGCACATTTGATAATTGTTCTGCTATTTTTTTTCGTGTCTTGTTGTCTCCAATACTGATGATTAATGAAGATAAACTGCCGATTTCATGATAAACGGGATAACCTAAAAGTTCATTAATCGAAAGATTGTCATCAATCAAGCCAAGGATATCTTTCCCCTGAGATTTCAAAATATCAATAATAACTTTAGCATGACCACTTGCACCGTATAAATACATGTCCTTCATTTGTTGGGTTTTATTGAAGATAAGTCATTTTGCAAAGTAGAAAAATTTCCTTTAAATTCTTCCATTGTCACTACTGTTTCCGAATTGATTCCTTCGCGTTTAATTACCTTTTCAATGGTCTTTAAAAGGATTTTAATGTCCAAAATTAGCGAAATATGATCGACGTACCATACATCGTATTTAAATTTTTGCTGCCACGTAATCGCATTGCGGCCGTTTACCTGAGCCCAACCAGTAATTCCAGGGCGTACTTCGTGACGTCTGTGCTGGACTTCATCATACAAAGGCAAATATTTTACCAATAAGGGACGAGGACCTACCAGTGACATATCTCCTTTCAATACATTAATTAACTGTGGAATTTCGTCCAACGATAGCGAACGTATCCATCGCCCAATTGTTGTCAACCTTTCGCTGTCGGGCAACAGATTGCCTTTTTCATCCCTCCGGTCATTCATCGTTTTGAATTTGATCACCTTAAAAATCTTTTCATCCTTTCCTGCCCGTTCCTGCAGAAAAAATGCTCCCGCACCCTTATTGGCTATCGACAACCTTATCCAAAGGATTAAAAACAGAGGGCTGAGGATGATTAAACCCACCAAAGCAATCACAAAATCAAACAGTCGTTTAAAGAAGCGTTTATATAACATTCTCGAAATGTTTCATGATGATTTGATATGTTTTTTCTACAGTATAATTGTCTTTCAGAAATACATAACCCTTTTCACCCATTTCTGCAATCAACTCCTTGTTTTCACAGAATTTATCAAGCAAAGTGTTGAATTCGTCAAGATTTCCATTTTCCGTCCAAAAACCATAACCGTTTCTTTCAGCAATTTTGCCGATATCCGTATTTTTGTCGGTAGCCATCAAAACCGGCATTTTATGTTCCAGATACGAAAGTAATCGCGACGGGTAATTGGGTATCGTAAAACGAGGGTCCAAAAAAATCAGTCCTACATCACCTGTTTGCACCACCTTATCATATTTTTCTTTGGGTAATTCCGACAATAGCAACGCATTGGAGGGTCGATGAACATCAAGCCAGTTTTTTATCTTCGTAAATTCGGTTCCCGATCCTATTACCAAAAAAAAACGGTCGGTTTTACCGTTGTTGCTTTCCAATACCTTTAACAAAAAATCCAATCCCTGTGGTTTCCCCAAATTGCCTCCGTATATAAATAAGGTAGCCTCGGGTGGAATATTATAACTTTTTTTTATTATTGTCTTTTCTTCATCTGAAAGTGCGCTCTTTATTTCCATTTTTATACTGTTGGGGCAAACTTCAACTTTCGAGGGTGAAATAGATTTGTTGTGTTTTAAAACAAATTCCACATTGGCCGGCGACATGCAACCGATATAATCCGAAGCCTCATATAGCTTTCTTTCTTTACGACGAAAAAACCGGTGCAATAATCCTCCTTTTTTTAATAATTCAATATCGATTGCATTCTGAGGAAAAATATCTTTCAGCAATAAGTAAGACTTGGCTTGATCTCGTTTTTTTATATTTTTTACCACTTTGGTAAAAGTAATAGGAGGGGTAGAGTAGAGGATCAGATCGAAGCAGATATCAGGGAAATATTTTTTTATGGCGGAATAAAACTGGTATTCTATGACCAACGTGCCAATTCCTTTTTCGATGAAATTAGTCTTTTGTAAGTTGAATGTTTTTACTTTTAAAAGTGTGATACCATTTTCTTTTTTTAAAAAAGTGGATGATTTGTATTTTCTTTCAATTGGACTGACAATATAAACCTCGTGGCTTTTATTTCTAAATTCCCGCATCAGATCCGTGTAGATTCCTGAAGCGTTTAAGTCTGTAATATGAGAAATAGTCAAAAATAAAATGTTCATCGCCGCTTATTCTCCCCAAATTACTCTTTTAATGTAATCGGTATACGAAATGATAATGCGGACGACTTTGTCGCTGACATTGGGCATAGAGTAATCAGATACAAGACAGAAATTTCTTCCTTGTTGATTTGTTGATTGGTTGATTGGTTGATTTGAGAGATTGTTGATTTGAGAAATTGTTGATTCGTTGATTCGATCGCTGGCAACGATTTGATATTGCAATTGCACCAATCCTTGCATCACACGTTCAGGATTCAGCCCCACCATCATCACCGCCGCTTCTTCCATAGCTTCGGGGCGTTCGTGCGCTTCGCGGATGTTCAATGCGCGGAAATTCAGGATGGACGATTCCTCCGAGATGGTGCCACTGTCGGACAACACCGCATACGCATTCATTTGCAGTTGGTTGTAATCGCTGAACCCCATCGGTTTCATCAGTTGTACCGACGGATGAAACTGCACCTGCTTTTCTTCAATCATTTTCCGTGTTCGCGGATGCGTAGAAACAATCACCGGAAAACTGTATCGGTCGGCTATCAGATTGAGTATCTCCACTAGGTGGAAGAAATTCTTTTCCGAATTGATATTCTCTTCCCGATGTGCCGAAACGACAAAATACTTTTCTTTTTCCAATCCCAACCGCTGCAAAATGTCCGATTGCCGAATTTTCGGCATATAATGATGCAACACCTCATACATAGGACTCCCTGTTTTGATGATCCGGTCGGCCGGCAACCCTTCATGCAGTAGATATTCCCGCGCAATGGAACTATATGTCAGGTTCATGTCCGCAATGTGATCCACGATTTTTCGGTTGCTCTCTTCCGGCACACGCTGATCGAAACAGCGGTTTCCGGCCTCCATGTGGAAAATAGGGATATGTCGTTTTTTTGCGGCAATGGCACACAGACACGAGTTGGTATCGCCCAACACCAGAAAAGCATCGGGTTGTTCTTTTTCCAGAACCGGATCAATGTTGATGAGAATTTGTCCGGCTGTTTCAGTGGCATTTTTCCCTGCTGCATTCAAGAAATAATCGGGTTTACGAAGTCCCAAGTCTTCAAAGAAAACCTCGTTCAGTTCGTAGTCATAATTTTGTCCGGTATGAACAAGGACATGTTCTATCGCTTCGCTTTGATCCAATCTTTGCAGCACACACGATAATCGAATAATTTCCGGCCGTGTGCCAACAACAGTAAGTACTTTCAGAGGTTTGATGGTTGATTTGTTGATTTGTTGATTTGTTGATACAGACATGTTGATGAGTTGATTTGATAATCGAATAATTTTGTTCTGTTTATACTAATAATCTGTTAACAAGTTTGACATTTGTTTCGTTATATTTCAACTACATTTTTAAGTTTTAAAAAATCGTTTGTATATATAATTTTTTCTATCATTTTTCGATTTTTAGGTTACAACCACAAATATAACTATTCTTTTTATGTTTTTTATGGTTACGACTTTAATATTTATTGATTCCTATTACTGTTTATTCGTTGATACGTTGATCTGTTGATTTGAGGTTTTGATATGAATAAACAAATCAACGCATAAACAAATCAACAACTGACTTCGCATCAACGAATCAACAAATCAACAACTATTCACACTTCCAAATAATACGTATCGGGCTTCTCCGGATCAAAAGGCTCATTTGCCCACATAATCGTTACCATATCAGTGTCTCCTAAATTTTCGATATTGTGCGTATAACCCACAGGGATATCTACTACTTCCAGCTTATCACTCGAAACAAAATATTCTATTACTTTATCTTCATTAATTTTCCGGAAACGAATCACACCTCTTCCACTAACCACCAGAAACTTTTCGTTTTTGGTATGATGCCAATGATTCCCTTTTGTAATGCCCGGTTTAGAAATATTGACCGATATTTGTCCTCTATCAGGCGATTTCAGAAATTCAGTGAACGAACCCCGCTGATCGACATTCATTTTCAACGGGTACGAAAAACCATTTTCAGGAAGATAACTCAAATAGGTAGCATATAATTTCTTGGTAAAATCATTTCCCATATCAGGCACTTGTAAATTCCTTCGACTTTCACGGAAAGAATCAATCAAATCGACTATTTCACCCAATGTGATTCGATGTTCCACCGCCACTTTGCAGTATTTTCCTTCCATCGTCGGTTTTCCGGCCAAAGCCGAAATCAGTTCGTCCACTACATCGTCGATATAAACCAATCTCATCATTACCTTTCGATCATTCACTTGTATGGGTAAATTACGAGCAATATTATAGCAAAATGTAGCTATGGCACTGTTGTAATTGGGCCGACACCATTTACCGAAAACATTCGGAAAGCGGTACACGTAAACTTTTGTTCCCGTTTCTTCTGCATAGCAGAACAACAGTTCTTCACCAGCTTTTTTTGAAATCCCGTAAGGATTATCCAACTCTGCCTGAATGGACGAAGCAAGCATGACGGGGCACGTATTGCCGTATTTTCGCAACGTATCCAGCAGAACCGAAGTAAATCCGAAGTTCCCTTCCATGAATTCCGACTGCTCTTTCGGTCGATTCACTCCCGCCAGGTGAAAAACGAAATCTGCTTTTTGGCAATATTCATCCAATAAACCCTGCTCCGTATCTATATCATACTCACACAAGTTCAAGTCGGCAGGAATTCTTTCCTCCTTTGCTTTCCCTTCCTTAATATTATTCAATTGCGCTATCAGGTTCTTCCCGATAAATCCCTTTGCGCCGGTAATTAGTATGTTCATTGTTGTTGATTTGTTAATTCCATTTGCTGTTGATTTGATGATTTCGTTTCTTGTTGATTTGATGATTCGTTGATTTGTTGATTTGAAGTTTCGATACTTATAAACGCATCAACGCATAAACAAATCAACGCATCAACAAATTGTTTCCGAATAAACGCATCAACAATTATTACGTTTTGAGATACTTTTTTTCAACGCATTCAACTGATTCGAAATTTTTAAAATAGAAGGCTTCAGCGATTCTAATTTTTCTTTGTTGATATAGCTTAAATCCATTGCTATAATTAATTGACAATAGACTTCAGTCAATGAACCATAAGCAACTTCAATAAAACGGATTTATTTTTTAGGCGAAAATCGACTAACTCCTTCCGCAATATTTGAAACTACAGATACTGAAGCTCTTTGTATTTGATTGCTTAACCCATATTTTTCTGAGTTCGGAAAAGATTCTGTCAATAAATAAATTTCCTTGACCAACAAGCGTGCTTCCTGCCATACATCCAGCTTTTCGAAAGAATATACGAAATCCATACTTTTGATATTTTTTTACTGTTGATTCCATTCACTGTTGATTTGATGATTCGTTGATTTGTTGATTTGTGGCTTTGATAGGATAAACGAATAAACGCATCAACGCATAAACAATTTGTTCCTTATCAACGTATCAACGAATAAACAACTTTTTCGCATCAACGAATCAACGCATAAACAAATCAACATCCCTCCTCACCTCCTCCAGCTTCATCAGCAGTTGCTTCATCCCATTCACATCCAACCGATGCGTATTGTGGGAATGATATTCTTCTACTTTTGAAATATCCTGCAATCCTTCTATAAAATATTTATCATAATTTAAATCACGATCATCCATTGGAATACGGAAATAATTTCCCCTGTCTTCAGCACGAAACATTTCTTCCCTTGTAACCAGCGTCTCATATAGTTTTTCGCCATGCCTCGTTCCAATGATTTTAATTTCGTTATCTGCACGATACAAATCTTTCAGGGCGGTAGCCAGTACCAGCAAGGTAGCAGCAGGAGCTTTCTGTACGAACAAATCGCCGTTCACGCCGTGTTCAAAAGCATACAACACCAAATCCACCGCATCGTCAAGAGTCATCATAAAGCGCGTCATGTTGGGGTCGGTGATGGTGATCGGTTTTCCGCTTTTGATTTGGTCGATCCACAGCGGAATAACCGAACCGCGACTCGCCATCACGTTGCCGTAGCGCGTACAGCAGATCACCGGCTCCTTGTCACCCAACGCGCGAGCTTTGGCTACCGCAGTTTTTTCCATCAGCGCCTTGCTCATGCCCATTGCATTGATCGGATACGCCGCTTTGTCGGTACTCAATACCACCACCCGTTTAACTCCGTGTTCCGCTGCCGAATCCAGCACGTTTTGCGTACCCATGATGTTGGTTCTCACCGCCTGAATGGGGAAAAATTCGCACGATGGCACCTGCTTCAGGGCAGCGGCATGAAAGATATAATCCACCCCCATCATCACATCGTCCACCGAACGTTTGTCGCGCACGTCGCCGATATAGAATTTGATTTTCGGGTTCTGATATTGATGCCGCATATCGTCCTGTTTTTTTTCGTCACGACTGAAAATGCGGATTTCCTTGATATCTGTATCGAGAAACCGCCGCAGCACGGCATTACCGAATGACCCTGTGCCACCAGTAATAAGTAAGATTTTGTTTGTAAATAGTGACATATAATTTTAATTATCTCTTTATTTTGATATTCAAAAGACAATGAAAAACTCTCAGAACCCTAATTATTAAGCAGTTCCTCATACAACTCAATATACTCCCTGTAGCGATCCTCTTTCCTGTAAAGACGATGTGCACGTTTCACACAAGCTTCTGAGTAAGATTGTTTCCCTTTTTCTTTGATTTGTGTTATAGCTTTTACAAGACCCTTTATATCACCGAGATCAACTATTAAACCGGTCGAGTCATCAACTAATTCCGGACTTGCAGTAGTATTATAAACTATCCCGGGTGTACCACAGGCAAACCCCTCAACTGTTGTCAAACCAAAAGTTTCCTCATAAGAGATATTCATCACAACATCCGCAGACGAATAAAACTCTGCCAATTCTTGTGTACTCTCGGTACGAGTAATTCCAATGATATTCTGCGGAAGTGTCTTAATTTGATCTTCTTTTAGGCCGACAAGTACTATTATTTCATCATCCTTCAGTATTTTACTTAGTTCAATGAAATCATGCAATCCTTTTCTTCTCCCCCATTCTGTTGCCACTCCAAGCAGAATAAATTTGTCAGCCAATCCATACTTTAACCTAATGCCATCCCCCCTTTGAGGTGAAAAGACATTCACATCGATACCGTTATTTATAACCCGAATAGGATAATCTTTTAAGTATGATTGTTTTACAATATCGGCTAACCAATTGGAAACAGGAACTATTGTGATATCATGTACTGATGTGAACAATTTTCCCTTCTGCTTATGGTTTTGCTTTGATCTGTCTAAAAAATAGCTACCAGGGTAATCTTTTTTTTGCGGACAACTGAAACACTGCGTTTTCCATTTTTCACATTCAACAAAAGTAAAATAAGCGCAATGCCCGGTCATCGGCCAGCAGTCATGAAAAGTCCATACAACAGGAATATTTGCATCCTTTAAATATCGAAAAAGTATTTCGATATTGATGTAGTAATCATGTATGTTATGCAGATGGATGATATCCGGCTTTATCTTTTTTATTTGTTCCACAAACTCCCTGGTTGCAGCTATTGAAGCGAGCCCGTGTCTGTCAAACAACCGCGTCTGCAAACCATGCATCATTATATCCCAATTACTTCCAATCTTTATCAATTTCGATTGACTTGTACGGGCGTGTCTGCCGTAAGCAATATAACTCTCCCATCCGGCCGCAATGGCTATTTGTCCGATTTCTTCTGCAATTCTCCCTGTTGAACCGAAGTTAACGACGGAGTTTATTTGGAGTAGGGTTTTCATTTAATATAAAGCATATGGAATCAAATAATAATTTTAATAAATTTATCAGTCACTTTTTATTTTTAATATGGGTTTTGTATAGTTTCATTCACATCCTACAAGGTACTATCGGCTTTAGATGAGTGCTATAAAATACAAATTCAACTCTTTGCTACAATACATGGCGACCACTTTGTATGAAATGTGATTATTACTCCAATCCACAATAAGCTGTTGTTCATCTTGTTTATGAGTACTTTTGCTATTCAATGTCATCTTAATTTTCCAAAATTATTTTAACTACTAAATTTAAATTTTTCACCTCTCAACACAAAATCTAACAGAACTGATTAACCAAATTTCTCTCTGGCTATTACACCTATTTGATGCGTCAATTTGTGTTTTCTCTGTTTTTATTCCTGTTTTAGCCATGGACATTTAGGTAGTTTATTTGAGTTATAAAAAGAATAATCCATTATATCTATAAAATAATCACCAACAGATTTTGATGATATCTTATCAACAAATTGAAATGTCTTAAGTTTCCACTGATAAATCATATCTCTGTTTCTTATTACATCTTCAATGTGTTTCTTAAACGAATCTATGTCATTATAATGATAAACAATTCCACTTCCTGAATTTTCAATAATCTCATGACTTGTTGCTTCATCCGAAATTATCATTCCTACATGAGAATATATAGCATAATTTGGTGATAAATTCCAACCATCTTCAATACTTGGAACTATACAAATATCATAATCTGACATGTTCTTAATGATATCTTTTTGGTTCCATGTACCGCCAAAATCAACAAATTCTTTATTATTAGCCCATTCGATAATTTCATTCTTTTGTTTTCCATAGCCACCGACTAACGTTAATTTCCACTTGCCGTTAAGTTCTTTATCTATATTATCAAAGGCAATCATCAGATTTTTACAGCCTTTATATTTAAAATCAAATCTCCCCAAATATAAAAATCTTACCGGATTGTTGACAATGATTTTATCAATTGACTTATTATTATCATTAATATTCATGATTGGATTATACATAAAAGGAAATATGGAATTTTTTGAATATCCATACTCTTTGTATCGATTTACTCCTTTTTGACCCATTGCAAGAAAAACATCAATATAAGGATTGTAGTTTTTAAATATTATTCTATATAATAATTTCTTAGCGATTTTCTTGAGCAATTTTAATTTACCTGAAACAAGAGGTTTTTCTGCTACAATTACCAGTTTGCTGTCTTTTACTTGATCTATATATGAATCCAGGTATTTCTTTAATTTATGTATTAAACCACCAAAAAAAATGTGAATAGCATTTGGATATTCAGTAATCACTCGTGACACAAATTGACGAGGAAAAACATCAGAAGAAATTTGTTCCACTCTTACATTTGCATATGATTCAACTTGCCAACCAGCTTTTTTACGTTCTTTATCTGGTTGTTGAAGATAAAAACATTTCACATCATTACCCCAATGTTCAGAAACATATCCGAAAACACCTTTTTCCACATCCGGTATTTTTTCTCTCCAAATTATTAGCGGCACTCTCTCCATAAATTATAATAATCAATTAATTATATTATTATTTGAAAAACGAAGATATAAAGTTGTATATTTTTTCAGACTGGCAATACCATGTCTTATTTTTTTTCACTGACTTTAGTGCATTGTTTGCTTTCTGTTTAAAAAACAATGTTTCGTCACAGACTATGTTTGTTATCATCCTAGCCCATTCGTCAGAGTTAGACGTTTGTGTAAAATTTATCAAGTCATCATATTCATCCGGTATTCCGGGCAGTTTGTTCGACAGAACTGGTGTGCCACTTGTTATATATTCTAAAACCTTGGATGGAAATGTGTATCTGGTTGTAAAATCATCAGGTAGTCTAGGAGATACAAGTAAATCAGCATTTTTTTGTATTTCAACTATTCTATCATTACTAACCTGTCCATGAAAGAATATTCTTTCGTTCTTACAAATATATTCATTTACAACCTTTTCCTTTTCTCCACTACCATAAATATGCAATTGTAAATTACTAATCGTTATTTTTGAAAATGCTTCTAACAGCAATTCAATACCAGATAGGCTATTTAGCGATCCAGTAAAAACTATATGCATTTCTGTGTTTTTTTTATTTTCATTTCTTTGAGTAGCGATTTTTCCCTCCACATTCTCAAAACCAGCTTCTACAACAATAAATGGAGTATTTGGAGCAAAATCTGCTTGGATATATTTTGTCACTGGAATTAATCCATCAAATTTGTTAATTAATCCAATCTCCATTCTATCTTCTATGCGTTGAACAATACTTTTCTTTATACCTTTTATAGGCAAATCTGCAATCACACAAAAAGTTTTACATTTAAAAATTTTTCCAGCAATTATTACCGGCAGTGCTACATATGATAATGTGTTATAAACTACTAATGCCTTATCTCCTCTGTTTTTTGAACACCATATCAGTAATGTAATAAGATAACCTATGAAAATAGTAATTTGCTTTAAAAATACTACATTTATATAGGGAACATACCTTATATTTATACTCCTTCCGATAAAGGATTTTTTACCAGGTATAAATATCTTTCCTTTCACCTTAAACATTTTGTGTGGATATGATGACGTTACTTCTATCTCCTTGTTCATAGAATAAAGACCTTTGATAATTCCAAGTTGCATTTTATTTCCAGCTACGGAAGCTGATTCAAATTTTGGTAAATCTACAGAATCTACAACTGTGCCTATAAAGTTTATCTTTATATTATTAGCCATCTATATCAGCATTAATTACATTCTATCATAAATAGCAACTATTTTATTCATATTTGATGAGCTATATTTTCTAGTGCATCTTTATACCCATTTACTCCCATTTCCTGAGCTAATTTTCCATTATTGCACATAAAGTTGATCGCATTTGCAAGTTCCTTTGGATTGTTCTTTTTTACAATCAAGCCATTTACTCCATGTTTGACAACTTCACTTGCGCCATCTATATCAGTAACAATTACAGGTTTATGATTTGTAAAAGCCTCAATAACTGGTAAAGAAAAATGTGGTTTTGCAAAAGGTGAAACCAAACAACAACCTTCCTGCAAATATTTAGGTACAACATATATTAATCCAACTTCAATAGCATTAGGATGATTTCTCACTTGGTTTATTTTTTGGGGAGTACTACATCAATAAATATATTTCCGACTTGCAAGCATACACAATGTAGGCAATATAAAAAAAAGATACAACCAATATTCAAATCCAAACATATTTTTTTGAAACCCCAGGATAATACATGCAACAACTCCAATTAAATAATAAATTTTAATTGTATTTGGCAGATTTTCATACGTTATTTTAATTTGAAAGAAAAAGAATAAAAATAACGGAATAAAACCGACCAAGCCTAACAATCCGGCCCGATCCATAAAATAAGCGTGCCCGCCTATGTCTGAATATGTATTGGTGCCTAATAACGGATGATTTAAAAATGCAGTAAGAGACATTTTGTGTAATTCTTGTCGGCCGGCAATTTCTCCTCCCGTCCTTCCGGTTTCCAGCATAGTCCTTGCGTCTTCAATTTTACCATAATAGGCCATTGTTTCAGTTTCAGCACCAAAAAAATCCAAAACCGATATTAATGTTTGGGTATTTAAAAACAGCAGGGCAATTACACCCAAAAGAACCAAACGTATAATATTTTTTTTCAACGAACTTTCTGTAATGATTAAAGACATAATGATAGCAAACAATAAAATCACCAATGGACCCGTCGATTCGGTATAAAACACCATAAGGCCGCCTATCATTACCATCAATAAAGCAAATATACGGAGTTTGAATGAGAAATTTTTATTTTTTAACACATAAATGAAAGGTGGCACAATAAAAGGGAAAGCATGAGGCATGCCGTAAGAAGCAATACCTTTGCGGTACTGTTCTAGTATATAAGTGTAATCTTCCGTAGCTTGAGCACCAACAATACTCCTTACAATCCCGGGATTATCGATCGCATTTTTAAAAGTAAATATGGAGGTAAGGATGATAATTAGTATGCCGACAAATGTAATCGCTCTTACATTTTTTATATCATTATTTCTCATATAGATCAAAAAGAGTGAAGCCGGGATAAAATAAAAAGTAATTTCAGTTAATGTGGAACTCAAAACATACCACTCATCTCCACTTAAAAAATTGAATATCAACACCACTGAATAAAGCAGCAGCCAAATGATACTCTTTTCCAGATAGACCTTTGGATATAACAGCGTTATCAGAACAGCCAATATGCCCAAAAAAATCCAACTTCTCATGAAAAATGGGAAATAACCCTGGATTAAAGTAAAAGTTGAAACTGTAACGACGAAAGCTGCGACGTATGTTAATATCTTGTTTTTTTTCATTCTAACCTTTTACAAACCTTTTAATGTATTCTTCCCAATTTCCGATATCTTTCCATGAACCTTCGCTCACCGGAAAAACCCCGACTTTACGGCCTTCCTTATGCAACCTTTCGATAAGTGTCGTAATATAAAGAAATTCGTTCTCCGGTATTTCCTGAAGAACATTCGGTTCTAAAATATACATCCCTGTGTTGATTTTAAAGGAAAGTTCCGGCTTTTCCTGTATGGATTTCAGTTGTCCTCCTTCGCCTGTTTCGATAGTCCCGTAAGGAATCGGGAAACTTTTTATGGCTGCCACAATGGTGATTTCATTTTGATGGGTTTTGTGGTATTC
>JAGPGD010000092.1 GCA_018056165.1 Paludibacteraceae bacterium
TAATCCTTGCTCCCAAAATATATTCATATTCGTTAGCCTCCAATGCCTTAATGTTTTCTTTAGAAAGAAGACCTGCATCGGCTATTACTACAGGTTTATTTAAATGGAACTTGTGGCTCATTTCCTCTAGAAAAGGTATCAACGTATGGCCTTCATAGATGTTCCCTTCAAAAATATCATAACCAATCGCATAACCTCCCAATCCAACCAACAGTCCCAAATAAATTTGCGGGCATTGTTGTTTGCCGTCTTTACTGAAACCCATCTTACGCAAATCATTCTCATCACTGGTTTCAAAATACAGTGTAGTCAAGTCATAAAACACAACACTAACTTTGCCTCCCAAAACTTGAAGGGTATGGGCAAAAGCAATTTGTTCCACTTCTGGTTTGAGTCTCCCGCTTAATTTGTCCAAAAAACGATAAACCATGTCTATCTCTATTTCTTTCCCTTGATAACGACGAAGGTAATCAACTGTTTTTAACTTGCTTAAAGGGAAAGCTAACCGAGCTATAACCAAATGTCTGAAAAGTTCCTCTTTAATGGAATTAAAACCAATATAATCGTAAATCTTGCCAAAAATTAACTCTGGTCCAACAGTATGAATACTGCTATTGTCAAGCAGAGAAAAAGCTTGTTCAATCATCTCATCGCTTTCGTATCCAAATAGCTTCAATTGATCTCCACTTAAACGATCCATTTCTTCTCTGGCCAATTGTTCCAATCTTTTAATTTCGTGCGGCGCGATAGCACAACCAATAACAACTTTATACTTTCCTCGAAACTTCTGTATCACTTGTACAGAATAACTTCCAGATGGGTTTTGTTTTTTTCTTATAAACATAGAAAAAATTTTGGGACACCCAAAATTATAAAATTATTATTGAATATCAATATGTTATATAGGTGTCCAGAAAAAGTGCGGAAAACAGGTGGATTGAAGTTCTCTAACCTCTTCCTTTGTTAAATGAATTCTGTATCGTGGCATAGTTTTTTGCACCAAATATACAAAATAATTATTATATAACCGTCGTATTATATTTAACTTAACCTAGTTCTCTGTTCATTTTTTACAAAATTTGGAGAGGAAAATCTGCTAAAATAGTTGGTTAGTTAATAAGATTTTTTTAGTTTATATTAAAGGCTAATAATCAGCTTATTATATCAAAAATATATTAAAGAAAATCCAGTATAAGAGGATTTTATTAATACCAGCAATTTATACAAGGAGGTTTTTCTTTAAATTTATATGTTAACATTAATTCATGAGTACCTATAGAATTATGTCTGATATTGCTCACATTAAAATCATAACTGTAAGATAAATGGAAAGTACTTGTAACATCAATGCCTAAAAGCAGACCCATTTCATACCAGGTTCGATAAAATAGACCTATTTGAAAAATATTATTTTGAGGTGTTACTTTAAAATAACTATTTAAATTAAATTCCATTTGAAACATGTTTTTATATTGAATACCGCATAGTCCACCTCCTAGATTAAAAAAATTATCTGAATATTGACGATAATTAGCATACAAAAAATTAGTATTCGGAAAAAGTCCATTAATATGCATAAATAAAGAAAAAATATTCTGACTAACAAATCCAAATTTCCAAAATTTGTTGTTGAATTCCAATCCAACATTAGAATTAAAATTTGACTCAAATTTTATATGCTCATAAGCAACAGGATCATCTCCATTTAATAAATTGATCTCGCTCAAATCATAATTTAAACCCTGGTAACTTAATGTCAAACCCATATTTAATCTCCAATCAGTATTTAAGAGCAAATGATAAGCATAAGAAAAATCAAAATTATAAACGTTGGTGTAACCAATTTTATCAGCTAAAACTTTTAATCCAAATTGAGTATTCAAATTAGAAAAATAGACAGTGGCATGAGCAAAAAAAGTAGCAGGAGAACCCGGAAAATTTACCCATTGTTTACGAGCCGTCATTCCGATTTCTCCTTTATACTGGTCATGAATAGACGCAGGATTGATATAGTAAAAGTTGTCCCAATAATCATTTACACGGATATTCGACTGAGGAAAAAGGTGAAACGATTCCAATATAAAAAAAAGTAATATCATTAATCGGTTTCTCATGCAATTAACATTAACGAATTACTGTAACAAAATTAGAGACCGATTTTAAGCCATCTGGTGTAGCATACAACAAAACATAAAAATAAGTTCCATCTGTAACAGGTTTCCCTTTATAAGTGCCATCCCAACCATCTTTTCCATCATAAAGAAGTAATCCATTTCGATTAAACACTTGAATATGAAAACCTTTTAATAGAATATCATTTTTGCCATCACCATTGG
Organism: Paludibacteraceae bacterium; assembly: GCA_018056165.1. Lineage (GTDB taxonomy): Bacteria > Bacteroidota > Bacteroidia > Bacteroidales > Paludibacteraceae > MVYY01. Next base: position 2,337 of record JAGPGD010000092.1, read on the forward strand.
GAGTAATTGTGTTTGGCAAAGTAGGAACACCAATCCAAAGACGTTTAATGGCATATTCTTTACAACCATTAGAATTAATTACTTTTAGATTTACTTCATAATAACCATCGCTAGTAACATTATAAGTATGATATACTGGATTTCCCTGCATTTTGTGTCCATCACCAAAATCCCAGTGATAAATAGCATTGGATGTGTCTTCCGACCAGAATTCTATCGTTGGTTGGCGATCGGTTACCATTTCCTGATCGGTTTGTATGGTATAATGGAATAAGTCGAAATAACTGGCCGTGAAAGTCAAAATTGAACTGCACCCGGCTTTTGAAGTTCCTTCAACAGAATACGTCCCCGGTTTGATGATCAATAAATTATCTGCTGTAGAACCATCATTCCAGCGATAATAGTCTGCCCCTGAAACATGAAGCAACAGAGAATCACCGATACAGAATATGGGTTCTTTATCGAGTGAAAGCACCGGAGGAGCTTCAACAGAAATTGTTTTTTCATAAGTCAAAGAACATTCTGCGTTTTGAACTTTCAATTTTACCGTATAATTACCGGGTTTTGAAAAATTATATTGCGGATTTTTAATATCAGAAACTCCGCCATCACCAAAATCCCAAGCATAGGTATAGTCGGCTTTCTCTATGGGAATCAATGCATTAAACTGATAGGATCGTTGATTGCAGTCGAGAAGCTGATAGCTGATACCTTGTTCTGGAATCTCAACATTAAAAGAATAAGTTGTTTCACATTGTAACGCATCAGTAACATAAACAAAAGCCAAACCGCTTTGACCGGTTGTCATGATTTCATTGTTTGTGCCACTAATTGTTCCACTTGACCACGAAATCTGATAGGGTGGAACTCCTCCACTGACTGTTGCTTTGTTCACTTGAGCTATGCTTTTCGTCAGGCAATCAAATTCAATATGACTTACAACACTCACTTTGAGAGGTGATTGTCGGCGAACGGTATATTGTTCCATTATATTACATCCAGAAGAATCGGTAATCTGAACCGAATAATTTCCTGCCTGAATATTTTCGATGTCTTTTGTTATCATTCCGTTTGACCATTCATATTTGTAGGGTGGTCTTCCTCCTGTAACTGCAAGCAGAATAGAAC
>JAGPGD010000093.1 GCA_018056165.1 Paludibacteraceae bacterium
TTTTTGGTTGGAATATTTTTAGAAAATTTTCAAAAAGATAAAAATCTCATTTCTCTCACTATTGCAGGCACTTGCGTGTACCTTGTTTAAAAAAAATAAATAATCCATTTCCCATTTGTCAGTACCAATATACTTTTTCATTTTTTGTCATAGTTTAAAATCTGCTCGGTGGATGTAAATGTTCTCCAGCTTTGTGCAAATGTAACTAATTTTTTTGCTCTAATGAGCAATGGCACAAATAAATATCTGCACCAGCAGTAACTTACACTTTGCACTTTATACTCTATACTAAATTATCTACTGTTTCATACACTTGTTTTAAGCGGCGGATATGACTTTCGATACTGAAATTTTCGCGAACATAGGCTGCTGCTTCACGAGCCTGACGAATTGCAATCGCTCTATTTTGCAAAAATAATAGAAATTTTTTTAATAAATCGTTTTCATCCCTGCTTTTGTACAAAGTGGCAAATTTTCCATTTTGTGTAATTTCCTTCATCACTTCCCAATCATTCACAAATACGGGAACACCCATTGCCATTGCTTCCACTACTGCAATGCCAAAAGTGTCATGGTCGGTAGAATATATGAAAGCATCAAGGGTGCTTAAAATTTCGGGCACATCACTGCGTGAACCTAAAAAATGAACGTTTTCCAGCAGATTGTTTTCTTCACAATAATGATAACATTCATCGAAAAGTTCAGGTTCCGATTTGCTTTTAGCTCCGACAAAAACAAAATCGAAGTCAATACCTTCTTTTTTCAGCAAATTCAGAAATCTGCAAATGACGATTTGAGAACGAACACTCACAAAATTGCCAACTGAACCGAGTTTTAAAAGTTCGGAAGAAGTTGTTTTTTTTGTTCTATCCGTTTTCACAGCATCTAATTTATCAAAGGAAATACCGTTGTAAACGGTTTTTTGTTTTTCGGGTTTCAAATGATATTTTTGTTGATAATATTTTCGCTGACTTTCGCTGACAAAAATATTGCCATCAGTACGATGCAGAATAAATTGGAGCATTTTTCTATACCAGAAACTCTGGTTGAAATCGTAACCATGAATGGTGAGAATAATTTTTTTATTGGTTCCTCGCATGCACAACCAGGCTAACAAGGCATCCAGTGGTTGCTGAGCATGAAGAATATCGATGTTGTTTTGTTGAATGATTTTACGAAACTGCTGGTAGTAACTGAATATATTTTTCTTGAAAGGCAAAAAAAACACCGGAACTCCACTTTCCTGAAATTCTTTCTCCAGATTTCCACCTTTTTTTCGATAAATGCCGATAAGTTCCAAACCATTGGTGGCAGCTTTTCGGAAAACATCCAGCGTCAAGGTTTCCGTGCCACCTCTGTTTAATGAACCCAGTAAATATGCTACTTTCATTTTTTCGTTATTAAAATAATTGTTTTTTTGTAGAGACGTTGCATGCAACGTCTCTACAAAAAATTACGTTGATGATTACATTTCAAAAAGGTGTTGGTTGACTAGATAAGGTAATAAGATTTGGTTTTATTGAGTTTATTGTTTTTATTAAGGTTCATTGAATGATAAGGTTTTTTCTCTTCTTTGTCTCTGTTTAAATCTGTGGATTTTGTTTTATTCAGATCGTAATCATTAGATTACACCGAACATTGAGCATAAAAATTATTTCATTTTTTGACTATATTTCTTTTAGTGAAACATAAACTTTTTTAAAATTTACCCACGCGTTCAGTACAAATTTAGGTAAAATTTTATAACTGAAATAATACTTAAACGGATGCTCTTTCCAACGAATAGTCTGAAGGATGTGTTTGACTTCTTCTTTATTTTTTTCTTTCAAATAATAAGGTTGCAAGCCATACAAAGCCAGTTTTTCGTACAGAAATACAAAATCCTTGTGCTGTTGATAGGAACTGTAGTCGGAAAACAGCATGTGTTCGGATGGTTCATAAAGTTTGTCGCCGATGGCTCTGTTTTTCTGTTCCACATCCTGATGATAATAGGCCAGTGGCTCATTCAGAAAAACCACAGGATATTTCATGGCAATCCGTACCCACAAATCGAAATCTTCACCCAGCTTGAGTTGCGGTTTAAAACCGTGTTCTTTTTCAAAAATTTCTTTTGGAACAATAGCCGTATCGGTGCACACAGGCATACATAAAGTTTTGGCATACACCTGAAAATAATTGATAATACCTTGTCTGAAATTTTTTTCCACGCCGATAGTCGCCAGTCGATTTCGACCGTTTTTTACAATATAATAATTGCTTGCCCAAAGGCCGGCATCGGGAAACTGTTCAATCAACTGTTTCATTTTCGCCAGATAATCGGGATGCCATTCATCATCCGCATCGAGAAAAGCAAGATAATTTTCTTTGGCCAACTTAGCACCATTGTTGCGCGCTGTGGAAACACCCTGATTGGGTTGGGAAATAAATTGAAAGCCTTTGAGTGGAAGTTGAAGTTGATGGGCTGCTAAATAATCTGCAGAAAATACTTTTTTTACAATTTCAGTTCCGTTGTCCGTAGAACCATCATCCACCACAATGATTTCAAAATCCCGAAAAGTTTGCTGCAAAACCGAATGCAAGGCTTTTTCGATATAAGGAGCTTTATTGTAAAGTGGAACGATGACGGAAAACATGATTATTTATCTTCCTCGTTAAGATTAAAATAAAACTGTTTATTTGAAAGTTTTTACTATGATATTTCGTATAAACTCCAAGAATTTCACCATTGTGGGAAAGAAACTTGTAGTGCGTAGCAGAATTGCACTGCTATTATCAGATTGAGAAACTGACCTCCTAACCATTTGTGGAACGCACCAGTTGAAAAACATTGCAAAGATAAAAGATAATTTTTGAATTTTAAAAGGACAATTAATTGTTAAATTTTGATGACAATTTACTTTACTTCTTTTATATTTCAAGAGAGCCAGCCTAAGTGCTTGAATTTTTATTAATAACCTTTTTATAAATATTCTCTAATTTTTTTGCTGAATCAAACCAATTGAATTTTTTTACTCTTTCATATCCTTTTTTAATTAAATTCATTCTTAAATCTCCATTTTGAATAATTTTTTCTATAGCATTTCTTATATCTTCAATATCTAAAGGGTCAAAATATATAGCTGCATCATCAGCAATCTCGTGAAAAATTTCAATATTACTTAGAGCTATGGGGCATTTATTTGCCCAAGCTTCTAAAATGGGTATTCCAAATCCTTCTTTGAGAGAAGGAAAAATAAATAATAAAGCATTTTGATATAAATTATAAAGTTCTTTATCATTAAATCTTTTTGATATAACTTTTCTATAAATACCTAATTCTTTTAAATATTTTTTGATTATCCGCAAAGTATCCTACTTTAAAAGGGATAAATTACAGTATATTTTTCAGAAAATAGTTATTAAAATATTTGTATAATTCACTGATATTCATTACCTTTACACTTCAAATCAACAACT
>JAGPGD010000094.1 GCA_018056165.1 Paludibacteraceae bacterium
AGGATATCAAAAATATTCAGTACAAACTGAATCGAAGACCTCGAGAAAAATTAAACTTTAATTCTCCTAAAAATGAGTTTTTCAAACATTTTTTATAATTTCGCACTTGCTGGTTGACTCTACTAAGTCCAATCATTATTGGAATTGTTTGGAAAACAAGAGGGAAAGATTTATCTTTGTAAAAAGATTTAGGAAATAAATTTTGCGGTTGTGGCGTAATTGGTAGCCGCGCCAGACTTAGGATCTGGTGCCGAAAGGCGTGGGGGTTCGAGTCCCTTCAGCCGCACAAAAAAAGTCTTTTAAGTTTTTTATGGTTTGAAAGACTTTGTTTTTAAAGTCTGACATTGATTTTTATCGACCTGATTGAATAATATAATTTTTTAATTCTTCATTAAAATCATCTTCATGAAGCAAATCTTCAAGATTTAAATGAAGACGATATCGCCAACTTTGTTTCGAATTTGAAGGTACATTAACCCGTTCATCATGAGGATTGTTTCTACGTAATTTTTCTGAGATGCTTAACAAATCTTGAATTTGAAAAATTGCCCACATAGCAGGAGAATACAGATGTTGCAAAAGAATTTCTCTACAAATCCACGGTTCACAGAAATAAGGGGCTTCTCCCCAGTGACCTAATTGGTAATTGTAAAATCGCTGGGTAACTTCACGATTTTCTTCCCACCATCCGCGAATAGTACTCATATCATGTGTAGAAGGCGTGATAACTGATAAATAAGGAGCATCATTTGGATGAAGAAATTCAATTTTATCAGTTTTTGGTGCGCGTTGAATTTCCAAGCTAAGAATACCAAGCTCTTTCATTGCTCTGGTAACACAAGGAGTAAGTGTACCCAGGTCTTCACCACAAATTAGCATGTTGGTAGCATGTTTAAGTACACTTAATTTTTTTATTCCAGAATAATACCAAAAATCGTCCTGTCGTCGATAGAAATAATCAATATATAATTCATCCAGTTTTTGTTTGGTATAATCATCAAGATATAGATAAGAAGGCAGATAGTGCATTCCCCAGCGAGGATAGAATTGTGTACCATTAGAACCTTCCACTTCAAAAAACAAAACATTTGAAATTAAATCGAACAAGCCACATTTAATTTTTTCAGAAAATTTTCCTTCTTCAAACATTTTTTGAACCGCTTTTTGGCTTTGAAATTCAGGCTTTAACTGAAAATTCCAACCATTTTCTATTTGAAGGCAACTTGCTTTTACCCAACCTGCATCATCACCAAAAAATCTTCCTAAAATTTCATCATTGATAAAAGGTTTACAAAAACGGTTGTAGTCAAACCAAATGCCTTTTTCGTTAAACTCATTGATGTAAATAGGAATGGAAGGATACAAATGTCCCATAATTCCTTCTACCTGATTAAGAGGAATTTGCCAAATACGGAAAAAACCAAGAATATGATCAATACGAAAGGCATCAAAATAATAGTTCATTTGATAAAGACGGTTAATCCACCATTCATATTTTGATTGTTTGATGGCTTCCCAATTATAAGTTGGCAATTCCCAATTTTGACCTTTGATTGAAAACAAGTCTGGTGGAGCGCCAGCTTGCATGTTCATATTGAAATATTCAGGATGTGACCATGTTTCAACACTATAACGATTTACTCCAATCGGTATATCGCCTTTTAGGACAATTCCGTGTTCATGTGCATATTGAGTGGCTTCAGCCAACTGTTTATGCAAATAATATTGTAAAAAATAATAATAAGCAATTTCTTGATAATGAGATTGAGATGGAGAAGTAAAATTAGCAATCTTTTCAGCATCATATTTTGCATAATCTCCCCATTGTGTATAATCAGGTGTTTCAAATTGATCACGAAGTACACAAAAAGCTGCATATGGAATCAACCAATGTTTATTTTGAACAAAAAATGTTTGATAATCAGGTTTTTTAAAAAATTCTTCTTTTTGTATAATAAAAAGTTCTTTTGCATATTTTAATTTAAAATTTATTACTGTCAGATAATCAATCCATTCTTTGTCATTTAAAGCAGGTTGTAGTTTCTTATATTCTTTTTGCAAAGGATGATTTTCGGGAAGTTCGCCAATGGCTGATAAATTTAAAAAGAGTGGATTAAGAGCAAAAGCTGAGATAGCTGCATAGGGCAAAATATCTGCATCGGTATGAGTGCCAATTGTATCATTAAGTGGCAGAACCTGAATTAATTTCAATCCAATTTTTTTAGCCCAATCCACCAGCAGTTTTAAATCCAGAAAATCACCCACACCAAAACTTTTTTTAGTTCTGATACTAAAAACCGGAATAGAAACACCGGCTCCCTTCCATGTTTGAACATTCATTCTTAAAAAACCATCTGAAAGTCGAATACATGTTCTGTTTGAGTGAAAGGTAGGAGCTTTTCGATCGTAACCTGATTCAAAAAATAGAAAACGATTGTTTTTGGTATCGTAAATTCCATATTTATAATGGATTTCATTCTTTTCCTCACTTAAATCTACTTCGACTTTCCACCAATTTCCGTCAGTTTTTTGTAACAATAATGGTTGTTGGATATTCCAATTTCGTAATTTCTTACAGTCCCCTATCAAACACGGTACTTGACCTTCTTGTAGCAAAGGAACTTTTATTCTAAAAATATGGGTATAATCTTGTGGAGAAGAAAGATTAAGAGAAATATTTTGTCGAAAAAACACATTTTTAAAAGGTGTTGTATAAAATACATTTTCTATACTACCTGGATTATTCCAAAAGTCAAAACAAAAAAAATGATCTGATTTGGAAGGATCAAGGGCAATGTTTCGATCTTCTATCCATTCTTCTTTCCATTCGTTAACGTTTTCGTCATATAAAAAATACTTATAAGAAAACTCAATGGGTTTATTTCCAACTATTTCTACTTCTCCTATCCAATTTTCGGGAAAAGTGAAATGTAATAAAAGCCCTTTATCTGTTTCTTTGTTCCCTAATTCAGGGATATTTCCTTTTACATAAATTTGTTGCCCCCAATGAGTAAAATAAGGTATTTTAAAATGTATGATCATATGATTTTGTTATGTTGCATTGAACTCTTTCTTCAAAATTAAATTAATTCAAATAGCAATAAATTGTTTTTCAAAAACTTAAATAACAAAGAGCGAGAAAATATTTTATCAAAAATACATTTAATTTTTACCAAGAAGTATTGAAACTTAAAAAAAAATCATAAAAATTAGTTCAAACGTTTGCATAAAACAATTTGAACAGCAGAGTTGAGCATTTGAAATTTAATACCCCTATACAGAAGTTGATATTATGTTGATTCCCAGTTTTGTTTAAATTAGAATCAGCTGAATTCAAGTCACAAATGCAACTTTTTGGTTAGACAAATTTCGTAATAAAAATTCATTTGGTGTTAAGAAATTTAATTTTTTTCTTGGTCTGTTGTTCAAAATATCTTCTACTCGCTTTATAT
>JAGPGD010000095.1 GCA_018056165.1 Paludibacteraceae bacterium
CTAATTCATTAAAATTTGAATCATAAGAGTTTATGGGATTGCGACTATACTTTTTAATTAAGTCAACAGGTAATATCAATCTATCGATTTTAATTGTTATACCAAATTCTTTTAAAATTGATTGAATATACGAAGTGTCTAATTTCTGTACTTCCTCATCCCAATCAAGTTTTCCGGCCTGACTTAAAGAAAAATGGTCATCTTCAAATTTATAGCTATGTAAAATTGAATCAAACAAACTTTTGAAATCTTTATGATGTCCCGCCACAATCATTTTCAACAACCATTTATCTTTATCTTCCAAATCAAGCAGATCAATAAATGGGACAGAAAACAATTCATGTCTTTGGCGATACCACTCATCTGGTTTTCCAATGAGCATTTTCTGAAATTCAGCATGACTTTTACCCAGATCATGAAAAATAATACCAAATCGGACGATTTCCCAAAAATGCTCCGAATTAGATACAGGGAGCCTTTTGAATGCATTCTTCAATGATTCGTACACAATCAAACATTCTTCAATATGTTGTTTCAACGAAACCGGAGGTTCTGATTTTGCTAGAATCTCTGAGCAAAACTTTATCATATATTAAATTTGTGAAGAAAAATATCGCTATCGAACTCTTCTAAAGAAGCACGATAACCCATTAATTGTGTATTGATCGGTTTATTGTATGAAATAACTGAATATGGTTCTGTACCGATATTTTTACGAGGAATTGTATTACTAAAATATTTTGGCAAGGCTTGAATTTGTCCGGGCAAATAATTACCATTGAAAGGAACTACTTGTCCTGCTATTCTTGCATTTTTTACTTCTGTCAGTTCAATTTTTTTTATACTTTCAATAGACGCTAAATCCCCGCTTCGCCCTAATAAAAGCGGGAAAAAAGGTTTATAGAAAGCCGAGAGCAATTTCTCATTAGTCAAATATAGAAACAAGTGACAATCATAGAGAAATTCCCGTTGAATTACATTAGGTTTAACTGTATTTTCAGGAAAATTTTTGTCGTTTGCTTTTATTTGATATATTGTTTCTAAATCTATAGTTTTTATCTTAAAATCAAAATAATAAGCCAACTCTATTTCACAATTTTCCAAATATTTTCCCAATGCCGAATTTATTAAGCCCATTACTGTGCTTACCGGTGGAACTTCAAGGGTGGGCTGAAAACCCGAAATTATATTCGGGTATCTAAAACTTGAAGTCCATGAGTTTATTTTAATACGGAAGGCTCTCATTATTCCATTTGGTTTGCCAGTTGTTCACAATATTGATCAATTGCATCGTTAATTGTAAGAATTTTTACTGGTGGAATACCTTCCATATTTTCTAATTCTTTAAGTTTGGAATCGATTTCGTCCAAAAAACCAACTCGACGTCCAATAAATATAGTTCCTTCAAATGTTTCTTGATAATCTTTTAATACTTCAAGTAATCCTTCATAATTGAAAACAAACTCTTCATCCCATTGCCCCCTACTTCCTGCAATATGACTAAAAGGATGATTTCCCGTATTTGTAGTAGCTAAAATTAAAAATTTAGGTGTTACATCTCCCATATTGCTGGTTTGCATAGCTCCTCCAGAGATAGATTTAAGCGCTTGAATAGTATCAATAGCTCTTTGTTTGCGAATGTCTTTTGGTAAACGAATTAACTTTTTGGGAGTTCCATTTTTATCAAGAATAAAAGGGTCGTCTATTTGTTCAAGTCCTTTTTCTATTGCTTCTTCGAGTAATGCAGATGACAAATTTTTAAATCCAGTCCGTTCGTAATTTGAGAAAGTCCCAATCATAGATAGATCCAGACTGAACATTCCTTTCATAATTGCACAGTATTCTTGTTTTCCGTATGGTACGGCATCTCCTTCTTGACGTGACATCGTTGACCAATGTTCTTCGGGATATACGGTCGTTGCAGAAATTATTGCAGAGTTTTTTAGGGGAGAAACCCGAGTTACGGTTACATTCGTCATTTTTGCATTACCTCTTTTATCTTTTATGGGTTCTCCATTCTCATCTAATTCTGCATCTTTTGCTGCACGCATATATCCAAAAATATCATCATCAGGATATTTTAAAGGATTAGCTTCTGTAAAAGCAATTTTATTATCACGTATAACAGGCGATAAATTCCAACCATGTATTTTTTGTAATGTATCACGCCACCAATAACGCCAAGCTTGTCCAGATACATATACATAATTTCTTCCATTCTTGCGAATGGTTTTTGTTGCAACGGCATTATCAAAATTGCTTTGTGTGTTTTTTCCTGCGTTGTTTAATGCTACAACATCAACATCAATTAAAATAAATCCTTGTGTTTTAATATTTTTCATATCTGTATTTTTTTAATTAATTATTTTTTTAGTTTTCTGCTTCAATTTCTTCAATTTCTTCAGACTCAAAATCTACTTTTAGTTCTTCTGAAATCAAATTTCTTTCATGCATTTCTTGATAAATAGCAATTAGTAAAAGGTCTCTTATTTCAGACCAGTAAGATCCATCAGGAAATAAATAATTTATGTAATCCTCCAATGTCAGGATTGCTTCTTTATTTCCGGAATTATAATTCTCAGCTATTACATCATGAAGGATGAAGCGCCTTAATCCTGCCGCATTTTTGATACTATCAAGTGCTCTGATTCGTTTTTTAATTTTATCGGCATTTTCTTCTCTTACGAGAAATGCTGCCAATTCTTTAATTTTGTCGATGGTTTCTTTTTTCATACCCATAATATTTTGTTGATAAATAGATACAATTTCGAATTTAAAAGGATGCCTGCGTGACCATTGAAGAATTTGCGGAATAATACTTTTATTCGATATTAATTTATCGTAAATTCTATTGGACCATTGTTTGTATTCTTCAAAGTCAATAATTTCAGTTTCTTTTGATTTTATTAATTCGAATGTTCCGGCTTGAAGATTGAATTTTGCACCTCTATATTTTTTGTTATCGAAATAATGTGAGCGAACAAAATTCTGCCAATCAGTTTTGAATTTTGGCTGCATGCAGGTTCGATAAAATAAAAAGACTTGAGATGGAAGTTGATATATTTTAATTTCAGGAGAAGCTCCAAAATTGGTAAAATGATAAAGAGTTAAAGAGGGCATAATACTTTCTTCTTGTCTTAACTCATTTAGATAATTAAGAGAATAATCGACAAAATCAAAAATTGCATTAACGGGTCTATTAAAATTTGATTTTGCAATCACTGTTGAGGTACCGGTTGAAATATCTTTTAAATTTTGATCAATTGTTCGTTTGACAAATAGTTTACTTAATTTTTCGTTACTACTTTGTATCAAACATATTTTTCCCTCGATCTGTTGACATGCAAATGGAAT
>JAGPGD010000041.1 GCA_018056165.1 Paludibacteraceae bacterium
ACCTTTCAAAGCGCTACCGACTATTGAATTAAAAGTGTTAACTTCCGTGAAAATCATATCTTATTGTAAATTAGTTAAACAATCTATAAAGATAGTGATTTTCAGGGAGTTGACCAAATAAAAATATGAATAATTAATTGATTTACAATTATTTAACTAAAAATATAACACACTATTGTATTATAAAAATTTTAAAAAAATTAACGACAAATGGTGCACTGTAAAATTACAAGGAGAAAAACAAGTCGGTGAAAGAATTGAGCTTATTATTAAGCTAATTTTCAATATAAATGTTTTTAAATTTAATTTTGATTTTTTAATACTATTTTAATATATTTATCTTATTTTGTTCAATTTTTAATAAGGTAATAAGGTTAACTTTTTGGAGGATTTGTTTTGTTATTAAGGTTGTCAGCAAAATAAGGTTGAATAAATCAATGTCACGGGACAGTCATATTCTTTGAATTTTGACCCCACCGATGCCACACGATACAATCGTGTGGCCAAAAAGCTACGGACTCTAAACTCGTACCTCGAAAAGTAAGGGTCTTTACTTGTTCCTTTCCACATAATTACCATCCTGGTAGAAAATTGATTCCAAAGGTTCCGTTATGAAATCCTCCATTTTGGAAGGGGAATGCGTAATAAGGTTCAATTACCAGATAACCAAAAAGATTGATACGTAAAGAAACGCCAGCACTGCAAACTGGAATTCGTTCATCAAACTTAGAAGGCTGCCAGTGAAATTTCACAGTCTCTCCTTTGTTCCAAGCTACACCAGCATCAAAAAACAAGTTCAAATCAGTAAGAAAAATGTCTGATTTGATGGGAGCTAATACCTGAGGACCAGTAAACGGGAACCTCAGTTCCACATTGCCTACCACCATTCTCGAACCCGCAAGATTAGAAACATTGAGAGAATAATTGGCATAATTCGACGAACTATAAAAAGAAATATCTTCATAACCTCTAATGAGCCATGGATAAGCAATATATAACGGAGAAGCCAGTTGAATTTGAGAATTGCTTCCATACAATCCTTCATGCATAATTCTAAAAGCTAAACCAACGGGCTTTGAGAAAAAATATTTACGATAATCTAATGTAAGATTGAATAAATTGATATTTCCAAAATATTTATCTACTTGATATCGACTTCTCTTTCCTTGAAGCGGTGAAGTCATTCCAAAATAGGAGTTATCTTCTACATAAGCCAAGCTTGCTATTTGAAAGTTGGTTCCGGATGGTGCTGGAAGTTTTTCTCTTTTTCCTCCTAAGTACTCACCCCATGCATCATAATAATTATGATACCTATCTATTCGATATGAATACCACGAAGCCGACAAGGCAGCTTCTATTCTTCTGGTTTGCGAAAAAGGATAGTAAGAAAATAAGCTAATGTTATCTTCAAACAAGCGAATATAATCTAAAACCAAATTATCTACTACGAGGTAATCTTTTTGGTTGATAGTTAAAGTGTCTATTGTCCAGAACATATTTCCACTTCGGTAAGGAATATGCGAAAGAGAAGTTCCCCATTTTACTTTATTGGTTTGATTAATATAGGCAACTTCTCCGCCAAAATCATAAATTTCACCATTTAATGACAAGGAAGTATAAAGTTGATGGTTACTCAACATATCACTGAAAATCATAAAAATGCTGCCTCCCATTTCTGTTGTATTGACAGGTCCAGTTGAAATTCCGATTCCTGCCGTATTGGAGATATAGTCTAATTTAAATTTTGGGCGATAAGGTACTTTACTAACAGAATCAACCGGTAATGCTAAAAGTGGTGGTCGATGATAAAGCAATGAATCCACTATATTTGGTCCTACATGTTTTAATATAGGAAGCGTGGAAGCATCAAAATTCACACTATGCTTATCTACTTCATTCGCAATAAAATCATGATCACTTGCAATATAAATTTCATAGTTTTTATTGAAATAATAAGTATAGGCTATTAAATTATTTTCTCTATCGGTTGTAATAGCAGGCGAAAATAAGGTTATACCACTGATGCCTGTCATGAATTCTGTCAAGCGATATACTTTGTCGGTTTGTAAATCATATTTGTACAAATTTCTAAATCCATCAGCATCAGATAAGAAATAAATAAAACGACCGTCATTTGAAAAGCGAGGATTTAAATTATCAGCCATAGGAAAAATATCCAGATTTTTGCTTTTTTTGGTTTTCATATCCAGCAAGCTTAATGCAAAACTAAATTTTTTTGAGCCACCACGGTTAATTTTTTCAGTTGCATAAACGATATAATTACCATCAGGCGACCAGGAAGGATGAATGTTAGAAAATACATCATGGGTTATTTTTTCTATTTCTCCTGTTTCAAAATTATAAAGATATAGATCACCAATTCCTTCTATTAAACCTGTAAAAACGATATATTTACCATCAGGTGACCATTCAGGATTTGAGAAAGATTCTATTCCCTTCATTTCAATAAGTTTTACTTTATTTTTAGCAATGTCAACAACCGCTAATTTGTTTCGTCCTTTACTAAAGACAACGAAAGCAAATTTTTTACTATCAGGCGACCATGTTCCTCCTGATTCAATAAAACTAAAATCATCTATTTCATGCTGATGGTTTATGCTTGAAATTTTTTTAATAATTTTTCCTGTTTTGGCATCTGCTAAAAATAAATCGAGAGTAAATATGTTTTTTTCGGAAAAAAAAGCCAGATATTTCCCATCATGGCTTAAAGAAGGACAAACATTCATAGAACCTGCATTGGTTTTAGAAATGATTTTATTTCCAATAGTCTTGTAAGTAGTATCTTTCATGTATTGTTTATAATGATTTTCAGTAGCCGCTTTCCACATGCCCGATAAAGTTTTTGAATTAAAGTGAAAAACAGAATCAATAGCAGGCTCTAAACCATATAAGGCAGTTTTTTCAAAAAAAGGCATAATGATAGTATCACCCCATGTTTTTCCGAGAAAAGCCCACAATGCTTGTCCATAACGGTAAGGAAAATATTTGGAAGTATTGGTTAAATCTTTTATGCTTGGAAAATCTTTATTAATAATGGCATCCCTCATCCACATTGAAGTATTGGCATCAACACTACCAATCGAAAAATATTCAGCCATTCCTTCCACCATCCAGAGGGGTATATTATTCAGTGAATAACGTACACTATCAGAGCCTAACATTTTATGATATTGAAAAGCATGAACCAATTCATGTCCTAACACATGGTCAGTCTGATACAAACTTGGCGCAAAAGGTAAAATAACTCTATTTTTTAAACTTTCTGTCACGCCACCAGTTCCTTCGCTAATGATGTCGCTTATAATGTTGGTTTGTTGAAAATCAGCGTGATTGGAATAGAGGATAATAGGATTCCGAAGTTTAAAAGTATCTTTAAATTGGATTTGATGTATACGATACCATTCTTCAGCCCAGGCAGCAAAATAATTGAGGATGGTATCATTTTTCAGGTAATGATATATTTCAAAATGAGGTGTTTGCAACACTTCAAATTTGAAGGTTTTGTAACTTGGTTTATTTCGACCGAAAGATGACTGTGCCGTCGCATTAAAAATTATACCTGCTGAACTCATCAAGCAAGCTAAAATTATATATTTTATTTTCTTCATTTTTATTGCTACGTAAAGAATTTTATAATGATAATAATAGAATAAAGATAGAAAAATAAATACTTCTTTATATTGCTTCGATTTTAAAAAAACTTAATCATTTAAAGATGAGGCAAAAAAAGTGCCATTTTTGATAAATAAAAATATGCAAATATTGAAAAATCATCATAGCACAGGATTTGAAATTCACAAATTATAAAACACGGGCTATAATTTTGACAGAGCAAGGTTTAAAGAAAAAACTCAAAAACTAAAAAAACAACAAATTCAACGACCTTTTAAGTATCTTTGTCAAATAATTAAAGAAATATGAGAACATTTTTTATTACTGATCAACAAGAGATTGAAAATATCATTCAACAATGTGATGTTTGCTTTGTAGGCATTACCGATGAAGATGGAAGTCCCTATGTTATCCCAATGAATTTTGCTTACCGTAAAGGTGAAATCATTTTGCATTCTGCTCCCGAGGGGAAACATTTACAATTACTCCAGCAGCATCCAATGGTTTGCATTACTTTCTGTTCAGAGAGAAAATTAATGTATCAACATCCCGATGTGGCTTGTAGTTACAGTATGAATTCAAAAAGTGTTCTCTGCAAGGGAGAAGTGAGCTTTATTGAAGAACTTTCTGAAAAAGAGGAAGCAATGAATCTCTTTATGACCAAATATACAGGACGAACTTTCAAATATTCGCTTCCTGCTTTGCGAAATGTAAAAGTTTGGAAAATACCCATCCAAGAAATAACAGCAAAAGCATTTGGACAAAATTTTAAAAACAAAGGATAAACATTTTTTGTTATTTTCTGATAAATACGATAAAAGCAGTACCAAAGAGAATAACAAATTGTTGATTTTTGGCATAACTATTGAGAAATAAAGAACTGCTATGAAATATTAGAAAATCTAAGTCTTTTACAATAAAAATTTGATAGTGTAAAAATTTATAAAAAATAATTGTGTCATTTTGTCATATAAAAATTAAAACGATAAGATAAGAAATGAATTATATATTTGATGATTTTGAAGAATTAGAAAATTCATCAGAAATTTTCCCGATTATGAGTATTCAAGAAGATCATCCATCCAATAATAAATTAAACTTAGGAGAAACACTCTATATCCTTCCGTTGAGAAATATGGTACTTTTTCCGGGTGTTTTATTGCCTGTTTCAGTAGGACGGGCTAAATCTTTACGATTAGTCAAAAAAGCCAGGGAAAACGACTTGCTAATTGGTGTATGTGCTCAAAAAGATAAAAATATTGAAGATCCTACTTCCGAACAACTTTATAAGGTGGGAACAGTAGCAAAAATTGTTAAAATTTTCGAAATGAATGACAACACCACTACCGTTATTCTAGAAGGAGGACCACGTTTTCGGATCACCGAATTTCAGACAGAAAAACCTTTTTTCAAAGCAAAAATTGAGATAGCGGAAGAAAAAATACCTGAAACTGACGATACTGTTTTTTTGGCATTGATTTCCAACATAAAAGAGGTGGCGACAAAAATTATTTCTAATTCGGGCGTCATGCCACCTGAAAATATTTTTGCTATTCGCAATATTGATAATCCAGTATTTTTAATCAATTACATTTGTGTCAATTTTGGATTGAATATGGAAGATAAGCAAAGATTGCTTGAAATTGATGATATTAAGGAAAGAGGTTATCAATTGCTGGATTTGTTAAATAAGGAATTACAATTGCTTGAAATAAAAATTTCTATTCAAAATAAGGCAAAAGAAGGGATTGATAAACAACAAAGAGAATATTTTCTTCAACAACAGTTAAAAACTATTCAAGATGAGTTAGGAGGTACTTCACCAGAAGAAGATATTGTTGAATTCAGAGAACGTGCAAAGCAAAAAAAGTGGAACGAATCAGTGGCTAAAGTTTTTAATAAAGAACTCAATAAGTTAGAACGAATGAGTACTTATTCTCCTGATTACTCCATTCAGTTGAATTATGTTGAAATGATGCTCGATTTGCCGTGGAATGAATATACAAAAGATAATTTTAATTTGAAAAATGCTCGTAAAATTCTTGACAAAGATCATTTTGGACTGGAAACTGTGAAAGAACGAATTCTGGAACATCTGGCAGTATTGAAACTGAAGGGTGATATGAAAGCACCTATTCTTTGTTTATATGGACCACCGGGAACAGGGAAAACTTCATTGGCAAAATCAATTGCAGTGGCTTTGAATAGAAAATATGTCCGTGTTTCATTGGGCGGATTACACGACGAAGCCGAAATAAGAGGTCATCGCCGAACTTATATTGGAGCACTGCCTGGACGCATCATTCAAAATATTCAAAAAGCACAATCTGCTAATCCTGTATTTGTATTGGATGAAATTGATAAAGTTTCAGCCGATTATAAAGGCGATCCTTCTTCGGCTTTGTTAGAAGTGCTCGACCCTGAACAAAATAGTGCTTTCCACGATAATTATCTGGATGTTGATTTTGATTTGTCAAAAGTGCTATTTATTGCTACTGCCAACAATATTAATACTATTCCGCTTCCATTGTTGGATAGAATGGAACTGATTGAAGTAAGTGGATACACACAGGAAGAAAAAATAGAAATTGCTCGACGCCATCTGATTCCAAAAGAACTTGAAAATCATGGTTTAACAAAAGAACAATTTATTTTGCCTAATCCAGTTATCGGGAAATTAATTGAAAATTACACCAGAGAATCGGGCGTACGAGAACTAGACAGGCAAATTGCTAGCCTTATGCGAAAAGTGGCTAAAAAAGTGGCTGCTAATGAGCCTTATAACCCTCAATTGTCAGAGGAAGATCTGGTAACATATTTAGGGGCTCCACGTTATACCAAAGATAAATATGAAGGCAATGAATATGCAGGCGTTGTAACAGGTTTAGCATGGACGCAGGTAGGCGGTGAAATCTTATATATCGAATGTAGTTTGAGTAAAAGTAAATCTCCGCATTTGACGTTAACGGGAAATTTGGGCGAAGTGATGAAAGAATCAGCTATTATTGCTTTACAGTACATTAAAGCACATGCTGAAAAATTAGGCATTCCAAACGAAATTTTTGATGAATGGGATGTACATGTTCATGTACCAGAAGGAGCTATCCCTAAAGATGGGCCTTCAGCAGGAATTACAATGGTAACGGCTATGGTTTCGGCATTTACAAAAAGAAAAGTAAGAAAAAATATTGCCATGACGGGTGAAATTACCTTACGAGGCAAAGTTCTTCCTGTTGGCGGTATCAAGGAAAAAATTCTGGCTGCTAAACGAGCTGGTATAACAGACATTATTTTAAGTGTTGAAAATCAAAAAGATATTGATGAAATAAAACCCAACTATCTGAAAGGTCTTCATTTTCATTATGTGAGTGATATTATGGAGGTAATTGATTTTGCTTTGTTGAAAGAGAAAGTTATTTCTTAATGAAAAGTTAGGAATTTTCGAGGTGGGAGGTATGAGTTTGTGAAGTGCGAGTTGCGGAATACAAGAAAACGAGATGCAAATTCACAAGTTTTACGTTCTGTTGGGCAAGATACAATTTTTAACTGATAATCAATAGTTTGTTGTTCTAAGTTCGTGAGTTATGAATTGCGAAAGGTAAATGCTTAAAAACAGCCAACATTTTTTAAACATTTATATGAATCTGCTCAAAATTACTAGCTTGAAAACTCGCAAAGTCCTGACCCACACGATAATCCTCACAAACTTTCAACTCACTAATTCCACACTTTAAATTCCAAACCACCGATTATAACTAAATCTTGGTACCTTATAACGCACACCTCATTGTTTTCGATTTTTATTCTTAATTAGGTAGCTTTTCCAAAAAATAATGTATTTTTGTAAAGTTCTTATCAATTTACAATTTTAAATTATTTATTTCTCACTGCGATGAATAAAACGATGCAAACCATTATGCCGCATGTGGTGGCTGTGATTTTGTTTCTCATAATTTCTTTCTGGTATTTCAGCCCTGTATTGGAGGGAAAACAATTGATTGGTCATGACACCAAAAGCTGGATGTGCATGGCAAAAGAAACGATTGACTATAACAAAACTCATAAAGATAAAACGCTTTGGACCAACTCTATGTTTAGTGGCATGCCCACCTATCAAATTTCCATGACACAGCCAAATAATTTCAGCAAATATGTGGATCAATTCTTCAGATTATTTCCTGCCCCTGTTTTTTATCTAATTCTATATTTATTGGGTGCTTATGTTCTTTTATTAGCATTTGGTTTGAATCCCTGGCTTGCCATTATTGGCTCGTTTGCTTTTTCTTTCCTTTCCTATAATTTTATAATTATTGCTGTAGGTCATAATTCAAAAGCCATTACACTGGCTTATATTGCCCCACTCATTGGTAGCGTTTATCTGGCTTTTCGTTCCAAACCTTTGCTGGGAAGTTTATTAACGGCTTTTTTCGCCAGTTTAGCTATTTATGCTAATCATATTCAAATTTTGTATTATGCTCTTTTCATTATTATTATACTGGGCATTGTGGAATTTGTTTATAGCATAAAAGAAAAACAGCTTGCTTCATTTTTTAAAACAGTTGGCTTATTGCTTGTTGCAGCTGCTATTGGGATAGGAATGAATGCTACCAGTTTGCTCACCACTTATGAATATAGTCAATATACTATGCGAGGAAAATCCACAGGATTAACTATGGAAGGACAAAATTCTCAGCATGGCTTGAGTAAGGATTATATTACCCAATGGAGTTACGGCATTGATGAAACTCTCACTTTACTAATTCCTAATTTTAAAGGGGGAGCCAGTGTAGGAACACTTTCGCCCAAAAGTGAAACAGCAAAAAAGTTGCAAAGCTATGGTGTTCCAAACGTTGAAAGAATTATGAAAGACATGGAGTTACCGCTTTATTGGGGCACACAACCTTTTACTTCTGGTCCTGTTTATGCAGGAGCAATTGTCTGTTTCTTGTTTGTATTGGGAATATTTCTGGTAGATAAACGAACAAAATGGTGGCTTTTACCGATGATTATTCTCACCGTAATGCTTTCGTGGGGAAAAAATTTTATGCCGCTGACTGACTTTTTTATTAATTATGTTCCTTTTTATAATAAATTCCGTACTGTTTCAATGATTTTGGTTGCCACAACCTTTGGAATGGCTTTAATGGCAGCCCTCGCACTGAAAGAAGTTTTCAATCCCAATGCAGATGCTAAAAAGATAATTAAAGCCGTAAAAATTAGTGCTATTATAGTAGGTGGAATCGCGTTACTATTTGCTTTGTTTCCTTCGCTGGCTGGCGATTTTGTTTCTCCCACAGATCAGCAATTTCAAGGCGATTATGCTTTCTTGAAAGAAACACTGCCAATCGATCGTGCTGCTTTACTTCGTTCAGATGCCTTCCGTTCACTTGCTTTTGTGGTTTTGGCAGCTTTTATGATCTGGCTATATATGAAAAAATATCTCAAAAAGAATGTAGCTTATGTCTTGTTTGGCTTTTTCATACTGATGGATATGGTGCCCATTGCCAAACGTTATTTAAATGAGAAAAATTTTGAGAAGAAACAACGAATTGAAAATTTGATACTTCCTTCAACAGCGGATAAATTCATTTTAGCGGATAAATCTTATTATAGAGTAGTTGACGCTACTGTGAATATTTTTAATGACGCCACCCCTTCTTATTTTCATAAGAATATTGGCGGTTATCATGCCGCAAAATTACGCCGTTATCAAGATTTGATTGATATTCATCTGACGAAAGAATTGGGTCAACTTTTTTCTGCTTTTGGAAGAGTAAATTCAGTGGAGCAAATTGTTTCCACATTTGATTCTTTGCAAGTCCTGAATATGTTGAATTTAAAATATTTAATTTTCAATAAAGAGTATCAGCCTATTATCAATCCTTATGCTAATGGCAATGCCTGGTTTGTACAGAAAATTCATTTGGCACCGAACGCGGATGAAGAGATGCGTTTATTAGGCAATATTGATACCAAAACTGAACTGGTAGCTGATCAATCTTATGCTTCGATACTACCCACTGCTATTCAGACAGATAGCACGGCAAGAATTGAACTGATTCATTATGCACCTAATCATTTGATTTACAGTTTTAACTCCAATACTGATCAGGTAGCAATATTTTCAGAAATTTACTACGATAAAGGTTGGAATGCTTACATCAATGGTCAAAAAGTACCGTATATACGGGCTAATTATTTATTACGAGCCATGCCACTCAAAGCAGGTATGTATAACATTGATTTCAAGTTTGAACCCCGTAGCTATGCAGTAGGGAATGTAATTGCTCTTATTTCTTCAATAATATTGATTTTATGTATAGCAAGTTTTATTTTTTATTCGGTAAAAATTAAAAAACAAACAGAGAAAAGCAAAAGTTGATAATTTTAGAAACTTTCTAATTTATTTATGATTTTGATTAAAAAAAGATAAATAATAAAATGTCAAGAAAGAAAAATAATTCCGTTCCTCATTTTAAAAATGTTCATTTTACTTCGATTTTTAGCATGTCGTTGGTATTATTTCTGGTAGGACTGGTGTGTCTGTTGCTTTTTACAGCTCGTGACTTGAGCATTCGGGTAAGAGAAAATATTAATTTATCTATTATTTTGGACAATGGTGCCACCAATACTGAAATAGTAAGGATTAAAAATTATTTGAATGCGGCTCCTTTTGCAAAATCCGTAAAATATATTTCAAAAGATGATGCTCTGAAAGAACTTATTGAAAGTTTGGGCGAAGATCCGCAGGAATTTTTGGGTTACAACCCTTTGCTGGCATCGTTCGAAGTAAAATTACATGCCAATTATGCCAACAATGACAGTGTAGCAAAAATTGAATCGAAATTAAAAACTTTTCCGCACATCAACCGTGTGGTTTATCAGAAAGATGTAGTGGATCTGGTCAATGAAAATATAAAAAAACTAAGTTATATTTTGCTGGGGCTGACAGTTATTTTATTACTTATTTCACTGGCGCTTATCAACAGTACCATTCGTTTACTGATTTATTCCAATCGCTTTTTAATAAATACAATGAAACTGGTAGGGGCAACTTCGTGGTTTATTCGCTGGCCTTACGTCAGACGAAGCATCGTTAATGGAATTATAGCAGCTTTTTTGGCATTGATTTATCTGGCTGGAACAATTGCTTATGTGCAATACGAATTTGGCTTTAAAGGAATGTTCATTCCAGCGGTTACGGCTGTTTCTGTCACAGCTATTATTTTGTTTCTGGGTATATTGCTCAGCGGCGTTTCTTCTTACTTTGCTGTGGGACGTTATTTGCGAATGCCTACGGATGATATGTATTTTGTGTAATTTTTTTAGTCCTTATATTTAAGAGATTTTTCAGCAAAGTGAATATTAATTTTTTAAGTATTTCTTATTTTTTATTGGATAAAAATTAAAAAACAAGCTCAATATGAATCATGGTTTTATCCGCGTGGCTGCTGCTGTTCCTGAAGTCAGAGTGGCAGATTGTGCTTTTAATTTTTCCAGCATTGCTAACTTAATCCAGCAGGCAGAAAAAGAATACGTGCAGGTTATTTGTTTCCCTGAATTATGTCTCACTGGTTATACTTGTGGAGATCTTTTTTTTCAAAAGCAATTGCTGGAAGATGCAGAAAAATCGTTGAATGATTTGCAATTACTCACTGCCTCAACAAAGGCAATAGTAATTGTAGGTATGCCATTGCGTTGTGAAAGTCGACTTTTGAATGCAGCTGTCGTATTACAGCAAGGGAAAATACTGGGAATCGTACCAAAAACTTTTTTACCCAATTATAATGAGTTTTACGAAAAACGCTGGTTTACTTCTGCAATGGATATACCTTCTACTAATATTTTTATTCGTGGGCAAGAAATTCCTTTAGGAACTGATCTTTTATTTTCGGATGGCAACTTTACTTTCGGAATTGAAATTTGTGAAGATGTATGGTCGCCTCTTCCGCCAAGCACACAATTGTGTTTGCAAGGAGCTGAAATTATTTTCAATCTTTCTGCAAGTAACGAACTCGTTGAAAAACATGCTTATCGTCTTCAACTTATTCAGCAACAATCAGCACGCTGTCATGCAGGTTATGTTTACGCTTCGGCTGGTGAAGGTGAATCAACTACCGATCTGGTTTTTACAGGACCTGCCATCATAGCCGAAAATGGAAAAATTTTAGAGAGTTCTAAACGATTTACCTTTGAGCCACAACTGATAGTAACAGAAATCGATGTAGAATGTTTGCAAAGTGAACGAATGCGAAATAACTATTTTCATGAACGAACGACATTGCTTACCCTAAGAAAAGTAATGATTGAGCCAACTTCTTTCCCAATCGAAGAACTAAAAAGAACGGTTGAACCTTATCCTTTTATTCCATCACCAGAAAAAAACGAGGAAAGCTGTCGGGAAATTTTTTCCATTCAAATGGCAGGTTTGGCGAAACGCTGGCTGCATACAAAATCACAACATTTGCTGGTAGGAATTTCTGGCGGACTGGATTCTACACTTGCTTTGTTGGTTTGCGTAAAAACAGCCGATCAATTGCATTTTGACCGAAAACGCATTATGGGTATAACGATGCCAGGATTTGGAACTTCAGAACAAACTTATACCAACGCTTACCGTTTGATGAAATCTTTAGGCATCACAATTCTTGAAATTCCCATTAAAGATGCTTGTTTACAACATTTTAAAGATATTGGACACGATCCTGCTGTTCACGATACAACTTACGAAAATGCTCAAGCTCGTGAACGTACGCAGATATTGATGGATTTGGCAAACAAATATCAAGGTTTGGTGATTGGCACAGGAAATTTATCGGAATTGGCTCTGGGTTGGACTACTTACAATGGCGACCACATGTCGATGTATGCAGTGAATAGTGGAATCCCAAAGACATTAGTACGTTGTCTGGTTGAGTGGACCGCTAAGCAACTAGACGAAAATTCAAAAAAAATTCTGAAAGATATTCTTCAAACACCTGTAAGTCCCGAATTACTACCCGCTAATGAAAATGGTGAAATTGCTCAAAAAACCGAAGAAGTTATCGGTCCCTATGAATTACACGATTTCTTTTTGTATTATTTTGTACGTTTTGGTTTTTCTCCCAATAAAATTCTTTTTTTAGCTAAAAGAGCTTTCAAAGATCAATATTCAGAAGAAACATTGCGGAAATGGCTAAAAGTATTTTTACGCCGTTTTTTTGCTCAGCAATATAAACGTTCTTGTATGCCTGATGGTCCCAAAGTAGGTTCTGTTAATCTTTCACCACGAGGTGACTGGCGAATGCCCAGTGATGTCAATTTTCCATGGGAGGAACTTTTATGAGTTCAAATAAAATTGATTTTAAATAAAAAAATTTTAATAAAATATGTTTCTTGAAAAAACAATTTTTGGGAATTCACTTATAAATTGGGGAATTTCTTTGCTTATCCTGGTAGGAGCTTTTCTTTTGAACAAGGGAATTGTATTATTAAATCGAAAAGTAATTTTTAAAATTACAGGCAAGACGAAAAATAAACTGGATGATATTTTATTCAGATCGCTGGAATCCCCTATTTTATTGGCAATAGCTTTATTGGCTATCTGGATTGCTTTCCGCCGATTAGATTTGAGTGCTACCGTGGACAAGATTTTTGATAAAGCCTATCAATTTTTGATTGTCATCAACATTACGTGGTTTGTTGCAAAAATGGTTAATGCCCTCATAAAAGAATATTTGCTTCCTGCTACCAAGGAAGGGTCAGGTAATAAGCGTTTAGATGAGAGCATGATTATGATTATACGCCGTCTCTCGGTGGGAATTGTTTGGACTATTGGTATCATTATGGCACTAAATAATACCGGTGTAAATGTGGGTGCTCTTCTTGCCAGCTTGGGAATTGGTGGTTTAGCTGTTGCTCTAGCTGCCCAGGATACTCTAAAAAATTTTTTTGGTGGATTGACTATTTTTATGGATCATCCTTTTCGTATTGGAGATCGTATCATCGTAAATGGAGTAGATGGTAATGTAGAGGATGTTGGTATTCGCAGTACTAAAATCCGAACTTTCGATCGCAGGATCGTTACTATTCCCAACTATAAAATTGTGGACGCTTCTATTGAAAATGTTACTATTGAACCTATGCGACGAGTAGTAATGAAAATTGGCTTAACTTATGATACTGCCCCTAATAAAATGGAAGAAGCTCTTACTATTTTAAAAAATATGCCTCAAAAATTGACAGAAATCGATGATAAGGAAGTAAATGCTTATTTTACAGATTTTTCCGATTCCGCCCTCATTATTACTTATATTTATTTTATTAAGAAAAAAAGTGATATTATGCTTACTATTTCGAAGGTAAATATAGAAATATTAGAACAATTTAATGCAGCAGGATTGAATTTTGCTTTCCCCACCAGAACTATTTATATCGAAAATCAAGAAAACTCTTAATTTCTTTTCAGTATTTTTGAACTGTTTTTTAATTTTCTACAATGTATTTTTGGGGGTTGCTAATTTTATACCGTATAAATCTATGAAATTTTTTTTGATATCGTCGTTAAAAATATGATATTGATTATCAAAAATTCTAAGAATATTTTAAGATACCTAAACGGACAGTAATATATCACTATATGATACTATTCAGATGGTGGAAAAATAGAATTAAGTACCTATCAAGATATCACATTTATTTTTAGTATTTTATAAAAAGTTAAAGTAGGAGAAATAAAAAATGATGAATTTTTTAATTTTTCTAACAATTAAAATGAAAATCATCCGTTTTTTATAAAAAACTATTATTTTAGCGATACAAAAGTTAAAATTAGCTGTTTTAATAATGTTTTTATGAAAAGTTAACTATATTTAATGAAGACATTCTTTCAATTCTTATCTTTTTTGATAGGAATAATATTTTTTTCTACCTTTTCATTTTCTATCAATAAACCAAAAGAACTTTCTCCTGAAATTCTTCTAAACGGGAGAAATTTATTTTTACAAAATCAAAATGATAATGAAAATACACTTTCTGCAACCATCAATGCAGACAAATTGGGCGTTTGTATCAATGGAACATCTCCGATAATTACCTTCACAGCAGCAAATGGAACAGCTCCTTATATTTTTACTTACAAAATAAATAATGGGGCTTCTCAAACTATCTCAACAACTGCCAGCAGCAATTCGGTAACATTGAATGTCCCTACCAATGCTGCAGGAATTT
>JAGPGD010000096.1 GCA_018056165.1 Paludibacteraceae bacterium
AGAGCGCCTCTTCGGTTTTTGTCTTCATTTCTTAACCCCGCCCCTCTTCCGCCGTAGCACACGATGTGCGTAGGCGGTTACTTAATGAATTATGGTTAATCATTTTATATTCTTTTCCAATATTTCAAAATGCTTTGGATCTGATTCTTTCACAATGTTCAACAGAATCTTGATTGCGTCTTTGATTTCGCTTTTATCTTTATGCTCGATTGTACTTGTTGGATCGGAATTGTGAGAATATTCATTTACCAACTTGTATGCTTTGGCTGCGTCTACAGTGCTGATTTTCTCATTTGGATCATTGATATTTTTGATCAATACTTCCATTTTAGACTTTTGATCTCCTGTTGTTGGTATCTTGAAATCTGCAAAAATATCAAAAAATCTTCTCGCCATATTTCCAATCGTATAAAAATCTTCATATTGAGTATCTTGTTTTTCTGAAAATTCTTTGAGCTTAGCAAACAAAAAGTGATATTCGGATTTATAATTTCGCAGAGTTTTATCAAGCGCAACAATTTTGGCTTTTCTCACATCTGATTCAGTATAATTTTCTACCATGAAAAACTCGCAAGGAATTGGTTTTTCTGTCTTGTTTTCCGACCTTAGTTTTTCGTTGTCTTTTTTTGTCGAATTGTTTTTATCTACAAACCATTCCTTGACCAAGTTTAAGAGCTGAAAATTGTGCGTAGAGATAAATAGTTGTCCAACTTGTTTGAAATGTGTATTTATCATTGAAAAACAGTGATAAATGAAGTTTGAGTCAAAACTAGAAATCGGATCGTCAATAAAAATAATCCCTTTGGTTTTATCAAATTCGCCTTCGCCAACTTTAACGACAAAATACGAAAATGCGATTGCAGTTTTTTCTCCCTCGCTCAAATTTTTTGCTGGTATTCCGTATCTTTTTATTGTATAGCCCTTTTTATTATCGTCTAATGAGAGTTCTATTTCTTTTCTTCCAAAAAATTCTTCCAAATATTTATTAATAAGATCGATCGCTTTGCCAATGTTCGAAGTTTGCTGTTCAAGGTTTTCAATTTCGGTTTTATTGTTTTTGAATTGATTTAGAACCATTTCCTCATTTTCCGCTGCTTCTTTTAAATCAGTAATTATTTTTTTATAATCCTCTTCCAACAAAGCATTCGCGATTGTATGTAACTCTAGTCTTTCCCTTGCATTTGACACTTCCAACTGATGATTTGTTACCTTTTCATTATGTCGTTTAATAATTTCATTGATTTCCCGAATTACTCTATTATATGACGACAAAAAATCCTCTGGTTGCGGTGGACTTGAAACATTTATAAGTGGGTTATCATGTTTTTCTTGAAGTTTTTTTATTGCTTCATCAATCCATGTATTTATTTTATTTATAACTTCATTAAGTTCCTTTGCCTTACTCGTATAACTGTCTTTCAGATCGGGATATAAATCGACGTTTTTTGTGGGAATTTCTTGTCGTTTTATTTTTACAATTTCATTTTCTAATCTTTTGATTCCTCTTTGCGTATCTTCATAATCTTTACTGAAATGTCTTGACAGACTATCTAAAAAATCCTTATCAAGTGGATTTTGACAAAATAAACACTTTTCAGTTTCTTTTTTATTTTTGTGTAAATCAAAACCTTGCTTTACCCAACTATTCAAAACTTGATCATTTTTTAATCTTTCCAGTGTTTCCGAAACAACTTTTCTGCCGAGCAGAGCCTCAATTTTTTCAAAAATCTTTTGGAAACTATCAATTGCTTCATCGTCAAAAAAAAATGAAAAATTATACTCTGAAAATGCGCTTTGCGTTTTCCCCGCTTCGCTTTTACTTATTGCTTCGTATTTTCTCTTATCTTCGTCACATAGGGTTTTGTCTGCAAAATTATCAATGCCGATAGTATTGATTTTGTTTTCTGCTTTTGTCTTGTTGTAAGTCTTATCAAAAAGAATATTCGCAATTTCTCTTCCTAAACTAGTTAGAAAAGTATTTTTTTTAGATTCTTTTGCCTCTCTGTCTTTTTTAAATTGCTCGCATGTTTTACTAAGAGTAATATTCTCCTGTTTTAATTGTTCAAGTTGTTTTTTCCTTTCAATATCTTCTTCACTTACATAAACAATTGGTTTACAGGGGTTAGAAGGATCAAATGAAATGTTGTCATCTACAAAATCTTTATTGAAAACTTTTATAGGTAAATCATTATTGGAGACATTTGTTTCTTTTATAGTATTTTCATCATCAGTTTTTATTTCAAACTTCCCATTCTCGGGGTACTGTTTGAATTTATTTGTATCGAATATGCTTTTTTTCTCGCAACTAGAAAAAATACGAGAAATAGTGGTTTTCCCACTCCTATTCCATCCATAAATCAAATTATATTTTTTAAACTCTGGAAGATCATTTCCCCAAGTAAAATCATGAAATATGCCGAAGTTTTGTAATTTGGTTATTTTAGTTATCATAAAATATACCTTATTTTCATTATTCCATTTTTCAACAACTTTCTATTTCCCAGACTTACTTCTATTACAATCCTTACAAAGCATCTGACAATTTTCAGCGATTGTTTTACCTCCCTCATGCCACGGTTTAATGTGGTCTGCTTCCATTTCAGCTATATCAAATTGTTTTTTGCACATAGGACAAATCCCTTTTTGCCTCTCGTAAGCTTCACGCTTTTGATTATCAGTAAACGCTCGAATATTTAAATGCTTTTCTTTTCTATTCAAAATATACCAATAAATTCCTTTCTTGTTCGTAACATCCTCATCCTGCATGAGTTTATTGATTTCAATTTCCAATTTCTTAGGATCGAATTTCTTATCTTTATACTCATTATATAAAAAGCCCCATTCAATTCCTTTCATCTCTTTTCTATAAGTGGGAAACATTACTTTTACCCAATTGATTACATTTTGAAAATATAGCCATAAATCATTTGCATTTGATTCGTGTTGTTGTTTTGCCATATATTCTTCAATATTGTCACTACTGATCCATTTAATAACAGATTCTAAGTAATCTTGTCTAATTGCAGCCCCATTTAAGTAATCACCGGCTATTTTATATGCCGGACAACCATTTTTGCTAAAATATCTTTTTGCATCTGTAACCCAAGAGCCAGAATAAACGGCATTTCTTAATTCTTGATCGGTTAATTTTTCTCCTGCAATATTTATTGTCTTAAACCATTCTAGTTTTTCGCTATCTGTTCCACTGCAAAAATAGATCATAAGCTTGTAGCTAAGTATTTTTTCCTGTTCATCTTTTTGTAGATTGTGAAAATAGCGGTTTTTAAATGCAAAATC
>JAGPGD010000097.1 GCA_018056165.1 Paludibacteraceae bacterium
GTGATAGAGAATCCAGAAAAACGTTTTTTCCCTGTAACGGCTTGAGTCTTTAATGCAGAATTCATTAAACTCTTGTTTAAATTCAGTGCTGTTGTTAGCTAAAACAATTAAATCTTTGTTAATTTCGATATTTTCTGTTTTGCTACTATTACTATTTTTTGTAGTTGTATTAATAGTATTAATGGTATACCCACTTTTTGGCAGGGGGGTGTGTACATTTTGTGGCACACTGGTTTCTTTAGTTTTTGAATTAACTTCACTTTCTTTATATTCAAACTGTTTGTAGTAATCTTCAAGCTCATCTATATCAAAAGGACATTCTTCTGTACGATAGTGTAGAATATCAAAAGTAAAATAAAAAGTAGTATTGCTTCTGCCATTACCCGCTTCAAAACCGCCTATTAGCGATAATTCTAAAAGCTCATTAAATGATTTGCGAATAGTATCAATCTTCTTAATGCCTGTCATCTTCATTAATTTTTTGTATGTAATAAGTTTTGGAAATTTTATTATGTTTAAATGATCTGTAAAATAAGTTAAGGCAATAAAAACTTTTAACGTTGTAGGTGAAAGCAACGGAACAAAATTTATTATAAAAGATTTTGGAAGAGCATAAAAGGCTGCTTTTGAATTATAAGTTTTAGTCTTATCATTTTCAGAGATGTCTGAATTTGAGAAATTTTGAAAATTAAGCATAAAAAACCCCCAATTTTTAAAAAATTTTTAAAATTGGGGTGCTTTTTATCCGTTATTTTTATTGACAAAAAATTATCTAATTAGTATATTACTGATACTAATAAGTGATAAGAAACGGATTGGGGAAGCACCCCGAAACCCGAGCCTGAAGCTGCTACTTCAGGCTTTAATTTTTTATAAATATAAAAAATAATTACTTAAGTCATAAAATTGCTTGTCCCTTTATTAAATTTGAACCGACAAAAATTAAGTAAACGGCTTTAAAGTAAATAGTCAATACTTTTTTTATGTCACATATATTATTTTTTAAGCTAAAATATACAAAACATTTAAATACAAAATGTAACATTGTTATAAAATATGTAAACAATTTTTTTATTTGTGAGAAAGAAATTTATAAATTTTAAAAAAATAAAGGAATTGAAGATTATCTAATACGTGCTGCGTTTGAAAGATTTGGAGATAATACAGGTTTTGCAAAATACTATGAATACTAATAGTACTATTCTAATAAATTAATCCGTATTTCTTGTGATGACGTTAAAGGTGATCTTCCCAGTAAACATGATATTTAACTTTTATTAATTTTTTTTGAAGAATACATCATTTTTTAGATGACTATTCGTTTAATGTATTTTCTAATATAGCTTTAAATTCGTTTTCGTTGTCATAATTATAAAATGGAACTCCTGTAATCCTATATTTATCAGTCAGAAGATTGATAGTCTTTTTCTTTTCTCTAATTTCTTTCAAAAATTCTTCTTTCCATTTGTCATGTTCTATTAAATGTTCTCCTTTTGGTTCTATGAAAACCTGAAAAGTAATTTGTTTACCATCACGCTGTTTACAGAACAATAAGAAGTCAGGTTCAAAAGCTCGTCCACGTTTATCAAAAATTTTTATTTCTCTTTCATTTCTAATAAGATAAATATTGTCGAATTTCTTTTTCAATTCTTCAAATCGTCTGGAAAATAGTTCTACAAATTTCTTTTCTTCACTTGTTCCGTAGTTGGCATTGTAAACATACCAAGGTTCATTTGCAACCAAAGCTTCCTGCCCGACTGCTCTTTCACTATCTTTGTAAACTTTGATTTCTTTATCTTTAAATACTTTATTAATAGGCTCTCCGATATAATCTGAACCTTCGTATTCAGTTGAATTAATTTTTATGTCTGCTTCAATATTACGCAGAAGTCCATTTAGGGCTTGCAAATAGTCGAAATGGCTAATTTCTTTTAATCTGTTAGCTGTGCCAATAAATGTAATTTCACAACTCCCTAAAAAGTCTGGACTGTCAATAAAATTAGAAAGAGAATCAATACTTGGGAAGTAACGTGATAAATTATCGAAATAGAAAAATGGATTTTGGCTTAATGCAAAACGAATTACATGTTTAGGAATTTCAGTTAACTTTACATCTTTGGTTTTTATAGCTTCTATATTTGGAGTTTCGGCGTCTGCAAAGGCAGCTGACACTATACCAGAACCAGAAGATAAAGTGTGACGGTAATTGGTTTTTTTAACATCTAAGTCGTTAAACGATTTTATTTTGTCAAAATTTTTTGGGATTCTCTTGTTAAAGAAAACTCTTCCGGATTTATAAAAATTTGTTTTCTTAAAACTGTCTTTTAACTTTAGCTCTTTTGTTATAAGATTTTCATCATCTTCATAAATACCAGTATCCACAAGAGCCTTTTTCAATTCAGAAATGTAGCGACTATCTTCTTTGGTATGATAATATAATTCTTCTAATATTCTCAAATCATTGGAAATATCATCATCAAATTTACGGGTAAATCTATCTTGCCCTTTTTCTAAAGCAAAAGGAAAATACCTTGCCCCGCGACCTATAAGTTGAGCTTCGGCAATAGTAGTTTTGCCAGGAATACCTTCTCGTCCATCTCTACCATCATAAAGGCGGACAATGTCAAATAAATTCAAAACATCCCAGCCTTCATTCAATTTCTGAACGGCAAAAACGGCACGGATTGGATTGTTTTCATCTTCCAGGGTGTTAAGTAAAATTTGGTTTTTCTCAGCTTCTGCGTCATTGTTAGCACTTATGCAATTTTCGGGTTTAAAATTAGATTGGATGCGTTTAACGATTTCGTCATAAGTTATGCCTTTTTTCTCAAAAAATTTAAAAGCCTTTTGGACTATTGGAAAAGTAGAGGTCTTTTGAATTTTCTTTACCATATCTGCTGAGAAATTGTCAATCAGTTCGTGGAACATCACTTTGTTATGCTCAGATTCTGCGATTGTTCTTTTGGCTTTGAAAAGAATTACTGGCTTTAAATTGATATTGTTTGAAGTTGCCAATTCCTGACGATACAAATTTAAAATCAAAGCTTGAATAATTCTATCTTGTTCATCATAAAGAGAACGAATTAAATTAATTTCTTTGGAATATTTATCTTTGCGAAACTCTGCAAGGTCATATTTGAAAATAACCTTGTCCTGGTAATGATTGACTAATTCCTTTGTATCGGTATCAATTGTTGCTGTA
>JAGPGD010000042.1 GCA_018056165.1 Paludibacteraceae bacterium
AATCATATCTTATTGTAAATTAGTTAAACAATCTATAAAGATAGTGATTTTCAGGGAGTTGACCAAATAAAAATATAAATAATTAATTGATTTACAATTATTTAACTAAAAATATAACACACTATTGCTACTAAACAAATTAAAAAATCATTTATTTTCTCATTGTGTTATTTTTTCTTGGTGGTCTTTCATCTCTTGAAGGACGCGGCAACAACGCTTTATGAGATAACTTGAATTTTCCTGTTTTTTCATCAATATCTAAAAGTTTAACTTCAATCATGTCTCCTTCTTTAATACCTAATTGTTCAATGTTATCAATATGTTTCCAATCAATTTCTGAAATATGTAACAAACCTTCTTTACCAGGTAAAAATTCAACAAAAATACCATAAGGCATAATTGACTTGACTTTTGCCATATAAGTTTCTCCCACTTCAGGTATAGCTACAATACCTTTAATTTTGGCAACTGCTGCCTCAATAGCTTCTTTATTGGTAGCAGCAATTTCAACACGGCCTTGATCTCCAATTTCTTCAATAGTTATGGTAGCACCTGTCTCAAGTTGAATGTTTTGAATGATTTTTCCAGCAGGTCCAATAATAGCTCCAATCATTTCTTTGGGAACGAACATGATTACAATACGAGGAACATGAGGTTTAAAATCTGGTCGTGGTTCGGGAATAGTTTCTAACATTTTATTCAAGATAAATAATCTTCCTTCTTTTGCTTGTTGAAGAGCTTTTTCAAGAATTTCATAAGAAAGTCCTTCTACTTTGATATCCATTTGTGTGGCAGTAATGCCATCTTTTGTTCCTGCAACTTTAAAATCCATATCACCAAGATGATCTTCGTCACCTAATATATCAGATAAAATTGCATATTTTTCTCCCTTGTTTTCAGAAATCAAACCCATTGCAATTCCCGAAACAGGTTTTTTAATCTGGACGCCAGCATCCATTAATGCGAGGGTTCCTCCACAAACAGTAGCCATAGAAGAAGAACCATTGGATTCCAAAATATCAGAAACAACCCGAATAACATAAGGATAATCTTCTGGAAGTATGTTTTTCAAAGCACGAAGAGCTAAATTACCATGACCAATTTCTCTGCGTCCTACTCCGCGTGAAGGACGTGCCTCACCCGTAGCAAAAGGAGGAAAATTATAATGCAACATAAAACGTTCTTTTCCTTGAATTAAAGGCTCATCTATTAATTTTTCATCCATCTTGGTGCCGAGCGTCACTGTTACCAAAGCTTGTGTTTCTCCACGTGTAAAAATTGCAGAACCATGTGTGCCGGGCAAATAATCAACTTCGCACCAGATAGGACGAATTTCGTTAGTTCGTCTGCCATCCAAGCGTTTACCTTTATCAAGAATGGCTCGCCGCATAGCTTCTTTTTGAACATCATGATAATATTTATCAATCAATACTTTTTTAGTTTCAGCGATTTCTGGCTCGAGCGTTGCAATATATTCATTAATAATTGCTTCCAAATTTTCGTTTCGTGAACGCTTATCATTATTACCCGAAATAGCTATTTGATAAGTTTTTTCATAAGTTTTAGTCCAAATGTCATTTTTCAGCTCTTCATTATTTTCTTCGTGATTATATATTCGCTTTTCAGTTTTACCAGCTTCTTTCATTAATTCTAACTGAGCCTGACATTGTATTTTTATCGCTTGATGAGCAGCTTTCATAGCATTCAACAAATCTTCCTCACTTACTTCTTTCATCTCACCTTCTACCATGACAATATTTTCCATTGTGGCTGCTACAACAATATCCATATCAGCTATTTCAAGTTGACTAAAAGTAGGATTAATAATAAATTCACCATTGATGCGTGCCACACGAACTTCTGAAATAGGTCCTTTAAAAGGAATATCAGAAACCGACAGAGCAGCCGAAGCAGCCAGACCAGCCAGTGCATCGGGCATATCTTCTCCATCTGCTGAACAGAGAATAATATTAACAAAAGTTTCTGCATGAAAATCATCGGGAAACAAAGGACGAAGTGCTCGATCTACCAATCGTGCAATCAAAACTTCATAATCGGAAGGACGACCTTCACGGCGTAAAAAGCCTCCTGGGAACCTACCAAAAGCAGCAAATTTTTCTTTGTAATCAACAGAAAGAGGCATAAAATCAGTGCCTTCAACCGCATCTTCAGCAGCACAAACTGTTGCTAATAACATCGTATTTCCCATACGAACCATCACTGCCCCGTCTGCTTGCTTTGCTAACTTACCTGTTTCGATCGTTATTTCTCTGCCATCAGCCATTGTGATGGTTTTCGTAATTGTATTCATAAAATTACCTTTTCTTTTTTAAATTATTTTTTCGGCACAAATTTACAAAATTTTTCACAATATTTTTATCATATCCATCAATTTCATAATAACATAACTAAAATAATAAAGACCTTCCTTTTTTGAAAGTATTACTAATTAAATTCTGACATTCTGTCACCAAATCCTCAATGGCACTTTTTTTGCAAAAATTTCAAGGCAAAAAATAATTATCTCATTTCGTAAAATTTATTTTAAAATCAAAAAATATGGCAAAAGGAAAGATTGGGGTAACAAGTGAAAATATTTTCCCCGTAATTAAGAAATTCTTATACAGTGAACATGAAATTTTTCTTCGTGAACTGGTTGCAAATGCTGTTGATGCTACACAAAAACTGAAAACCCTTGCTTCTATTGGTGAATTCAAAGGCGAATTAGGTGATCTTACCATTAGAATTTCTATTGATAAAAAGAAAAAAACACTTACTATTAGCGATAGAGGTGTAGGGATGACTGCCGAAGAAATTGATAATTATATTAATCAAATTGCTTTATCGAGTGCTCAAGAATTCTTGGAAAAATATAAAAATGATGCTCAATCACTGATTGGACATTTTGGATTGGGATTCTATTCAGCATTTATGGTTGCAAAAAAGGTAGAAATTTTCACTTTATCCTATAAAGAAGGTGCTACGGCTCAACACTGGTCGTGCAATGGCGATCCTGAATATATTCTTGAAGAAACAATTAAGGCAGATAGAGGAACTGATGTGATTTTGCATATTGATGAAGACAATAAAGAATTTTTAGAGGAAAGCAGAATCCAGGAACTTTTAAATAAGTATTGCAAATTCTTACCCATTCCCATTGCTTTCGGGAAACAGAAAGAATGGAAAGATGGTAAATATGTAGAAACCGATAAAGACAATATTATTAATAATACTGAACCTGCATGGATTAAGAAACCGGAAGAATTAAAAGAAGAAGATTATCTTAACTTTTATCATGAATTGTTCCCGATGAACGAAGATCCACTTTTTTATATTCACCTCAATGTGGATTATCCATTTCATCTGACAGGTATTTTGTACTTCCCTAAAATAAAAAATAATATTGATATTCAGCGAAATAAAATTCATCTTTACTGCAATCAGGTTTACGTAACTGATCATGTAG
Source organism: Paludibacteraceae bacterium (assembly GCA_018056165.1). Classification (GTDB taxonomy): domain Bacteria; phylum Bacteroidota; class Bacteroidia; order Bacteroidales; family Paludibacteraceae; genus MVYY01. The sequence continues at coordinate 3,467 of JAGPGD010000042.1, forward strand.
AAAACATTGTTCCGGAATATCTTACCTTGCTTCACGGCGTTATCGATTCTCCTGATATTCCGTTAAATGTATCCAGAAGCTATTTGCAAAATGATGCAAATGTTCGCAAAATATCCAATCATATTACCAAAAAAGTAGCTGACCGACTTCAAGAAATTTTCAAAAATGATCGCAGTCAGTTCGAGGAAAAATGGGACGATTTGAAACTTTTCATTGAATATGGAATGCTTACCGACGAAAAGTTCTATGAACGAGCAGAAAAATTCGCTTTATTTAAAAATGTGGATGGAAAATACTTTACGTTTGATGAATACAAATCGCTCATTTCTGAGAATCAAAAAGATAAAAATGGTGATTTGATTTATTTGTATGCTACAAACGTAAATGAACAATACAGTTACATTCAGCAAGCTAAAGACAAAGGCTACGATGTTTTATTAATGGATGGTCAACTCGATATGCACTTGATCAGTCAATTGGAACACAAATGGGAAAAAACACGTTTTGTGAGGGTGGACAGTGATGTGATTGATAAATTGATTCAGAAAGAAGAAATAGAGAAAGTTCCTTTGACTGATACCCAGCGAGAAATGCTTACTATTGCTTTTAATTCACAATTGCCAACGCTGGAAAAAACCAATTTTATTATTACATTTGAACATTTAAAAACAAATGATTCACCAGTTTTTATTACTCAAAATGAATTTTTACGAAGGATGAAGCAAATTTCGGCTATCGAAGGCGGCATGATGCAATTTTATGGCGAAATGCCCGAAAGTTTCAATCTGGTAATTAATACAGCCCATCCTTTAATTGATAAAATTTTAAATGAAATAAATTTCTCTTGTCAGGAAGAATTGGAACCTTTCGAGACAGAGTTGAAAGAAAAGAATGAAAAACTCAATCAGTTAAAAGAAAGTCACAAAGGTAAAAAAGAAGAAGAAATTCCTGCTGAAGAAAAAGATGAATTGGAAAACTTGCAAAAAGAGCTCGACGAATTGAAAGAAAAGAAAAAAACTATCCTGACTAATTTTGCCAATCAATATAAACCTATTCGTCAGTTGATCGATCTGGCTTTATTGGCAAACAATTTACTCAAAGGCGAGCCACTAGCAAATTTTGTTAAACGGAGCTTTGAATTATTATAAAGGCAGAAAGCTTTACTATAAGCTCACTTTACGAAAAAAGTAGAGTGAGCTTTATTTTTATCCCAAATTTGTCATTAAAGACAATTCTAAAAGAATGTACAAAATTTTATATGCAATATAATTCTTGTTTGAGGCATAATGTTTATTTCTAATGAAAATTCTGGGGTTAATTTTATTCCCTAATGGAACTTAATATCAAATTCTTGACCTTTGAAAAGTTTTTCATCAGTTTCAACGCCTTGAAACCTCACAAAATGTTTACACTTTGTTATCTGTTTCCACTGAAATCCATTTCAATTTCAGAAATTTTTTTCTAACTTTAGCAAGTAGCTTATTTTTTTAATCATATAACTAATCTGCTCATTTTTAGTGATATATTAAAAGTAATATGTTGCTTTTTTTCTTTTTTACATGCTTTTTACCCTTGCTTTTTGAAGGACGAAATATCAATCATTTATGTTTTAAAATCAAGATTTTAAAACATTTTTTATTAATTTCGCACTTGCTGGCTGACTCTACTGATAATTTTATATTTATAAAATTATGAATATTAAAAATAAATATCGTATTTTTGTCCTAATTATTAAAACAGTAAACTGTTAATATTTTATTTATATTTGAAGTAGATTGTGACATTTCTAAATGATATTGTAAATGAACCTACTCAACAATGTGAACTATCCGCAAAACCTTATGGACAAAAAAGAAATCGATACTATTGAATCCTCTCTAATCGAAATAAATAATACAGATCAAACTGAAGAAAGAAAAGCGGTTCCGGAAAAATCTTCCGTTTTAAATAAATCAATTTCTAATAATACTTCAACAATTAATAATAAGGTAGAGATTGACTATTCTTCTTATACTTTAGAAGAATTAGTAGATGCTTTGAAACAATGTCTTAACCAAAATATAGAAGAAATTAAGGAAGAAGTTGAACATATTAAGCAACATTTTTATAAAGAATTAAAATCAGAAACTGAAGAACAAAAAAATCTTGAAAATAAAGGAGTTGAGAAAGAACATGCAATAGACGAGAAAAGTAAAATTGAAGAAAATTTCAAATCTCTTCTTGCCGAATTTCGTGAAAAGAAAGCTCATTATCAAGCTAATATAGAAAAAAGTCTCAATGAAAACCTGGCAAAGAAACAAGAAATCCTTGAAAAAATGAAAGCTTTAAGTGAAAGCAAAGATGATGTTTCTACCCATATTAATGAATTTAAAGCTTTACAACAAGAATGGAGGACTATAGGTTTGGTACCTCCTGCAAATTTAAATACTCTACAAAAAAATTACAATGCTATTCAGGAAGCATTTTGGGATTTAATTAAAATCAACAACGAGCTAAAAGAATACGATTTTAGAAAAAATTTAGAAGCCAAAGTTCAAATTTGTGAAACAGCAGAAAAACTCGCGAAGGAAGAAACCGACGTCATTATTGCTTTTCAAAAATTACAAAAACTTCATGAAGAATGGCACGAAATAGGTCCTGTTTCACGCGAGTTACGTGAACAAATTTGGCAACGTTTTAAAAATGCTTCTACTATTATCAATAAAAAACATCAATCCTATTTCGAGTCTATCAAGAAAAAAGAAGAAGAAAATTTAACTGCAAAAATGGTCATTTGCGAAAAAATTGAGATGATCGACTTCACTAATTTAAAAAGTTTCAATGATTGGAATGAAGCTACTAAAAACATATTAACTCTTCAGAAAGAATGGCGTAGCATAGGTTTTGCTCCCAAGAAAATGAATCAAAAAATTTTTGAACGATATAGAAAAGCGTGTGATACTTTTTTTACCGCAAAAGCTGAATTTTACAAACAAATACGAAATACTTATGCTGAGAATTATAAAAAGAAACTGGTTTTATGCGAACAGGCAGAAGCTTTAAAAGATAGTACCAATTGGCAAGATACTGCTGAAAAAATGATTCAACTCCAAAAAGAGTGGAAAACTATTGGCCCAGTTTCTAAAAAATATTCTGATGATTTATGGAAACGGTTCATTTCAGCTTGCGATTATTTTTTTGAACAAAAAAAGAAAATTAATAATAATCAAAAAAGCTCTGAGATAGAAAATTTAGGAAAAAAAAGGGATTTAATTGCAAGGATTAATGCTTTTCAAAAAACAGAGAATATTTCAGTATCATTGTTGGCTTTACAAGCTTTGATAGACGAATGGTATACGATTGGGCATGTTCCTTTTAAAGAAAAAGATAAAATTTATAAAGAATTTCGTTTAGCTATCGAAAATAAATATGATGAACTGAACATTGACTATGTAAGTCGAAAATTGGAATTTTATAAAAATAATCTACAAAATATGCGTTCAAAAAGTCCTAACAAATTATATCAGGAAAGAGAAAAATTGATGAAATCCAATGAGCATCTAAAATCTGAAATTACTACATATGAAAATAATTTAGGATTTTTTTCTTCTTCTTCCCAAAGAGGGGACAAAGTAATATCTGAGTTAGAAAAAAAGATAGAGGCACTTAAAGAAGAAAAACGTTTAATAGAGGAAAAAATCAAATTAATCGAAGAATATTTATAAAAAAATCTTTATTAAATTTTATGTAAGTTTATTAAAATATAAATCACTAAAAATCCATAGCAAGTAAAAGTATGAAAAAAATCTATCAAAAAATAATATTGATAAGCATTTTAATTTTATTCACCAGTTGCGTTTCACAGAAAAAAATTGCTTATTTTTATGGACTTGATGAACAGTCTGCTGAAACCATTAATCAATCTTTTAAAACAATTCATGAAGCACGAATTTGTCCAGGTGATATGTTGTCAATTACAGTTTCAGGTATTGATCCCGAAGCAGTAGCTCCATTTAATTTACCCTTAGTTTCTTATGCATCTCCTGGAAGTGCTCAAATTTATGCAGCCCCAGTATTACAATCTTATTTGGTAGATGTAAATGGCTATATTAATTTCCCCATTATAGGACCGATTAAATTAGCAGGTTTAACTAAATCACAAGCAATTCAACATATTAACGAACTTTTATCACCTTATTTAAAGAATTCTATTGTTACCATTCAATTTTTAAATTATAAAGTTACAGTTTTGGGCGAAGTTTTGCGACCAGGACAATATCCTATTGATAATGAAAGGGTTACAGTGTTGGATGCTTTAGGTTTAGCTGGTGATATGACCATTTATGGAAAAAGAGAAAATGTATTGCTTATAAGAGAAAATTTTGGAAAATTAGAATTCGTACGTTTAAATCTTAATGCTACCGATTTGTTTACTTCTCCATATTATTATTTGCAACAAAACGATATTCTTTATGTGGAACCAAATGTAGTAAGAAATATTTCAGCTCAAAATATTCCTTTATATTTATCAACTCTTTCTACTATTGCCACTTTAGTAACAGTGATTTATAGTATTAGTAAATAAAATAAAAAAATTCAATAAATATAATATGGAAAATAATAATATTGCCTCATCGCTTACTGAAAATAATAATGAGACAATTGATTTAAGAGAACTTATTAGAAAATATCTTCGAAAATGGCCATGGTTTATTGTTTCGATTGTAGTTTGTTTTTTAGTAGCTTCCTTTTATTTGAAAATTGCTCATCCAAAATATCAAGTCCAGGCTACTATCTTACTCAGAAATCAAAATACCACACCAGAGTTGTCTAACATGACGTTGTTTAATAATGTTGGTTTGATGGGAATTTCTAAAGAAGTAGAAGATGAAATTCAAGTTCTTTCCTCAAAAACACTTATGAAGCAAGTAATTGATTCGTTAGAAATACAAACAGAATATTACATAAAAAATGGGCTGCGATATGATGAAATTTATCCTGAAACTCCCATTAAATTAATTGTTGCTGAAAATTTTATAGATTCGTTAAAATATCCATTAACACTTCAATTAAAACGAACCAAAAAAGGATATAGTATCAACTTGAAGTATGGTAAAAAAATTACAAAAAAGTATGAACTACCTCAACTTTCCAGTTCATTCTCAACTCCTTTAGGAGAACTTAAACTTTTAGAAATAAAACCATTAGAAAATGGAGAATCAATAAAAATTATTACTTATCCTCAACGCATGTTGATTGCAAAATATTCTTCTACTATTACCACTGCTACGGTGAATAAAAATTCAAATGTAATTAGTATTACTACGGTATCAGCTTCTCCAAAAAAGGCAGAAGTAATTCTTAATAAATTAATTGAACTTTATAACCTTGATGCTACATTTGACAAAAATATGGTGCTCTCGAATTCTGCCGACTTTATCGAAAATCGTTTAAAACTCATTAGTGGGGAATTGCTTGATGTAGAATTAAATGTTGAAAATTATAAAAAGAAAAATAATTTAACTGATATTTCTTCTGAAGCTCAATTGTATCTGGAAACAGCCAGCGATTATCAAAAAAAATTAGCAGAAATTGAAACTCAAATCAACTTGATAACTTATGTAGAAAGTTATTTAACTGATGCTAGTAATCAATTTGAATTATTACCAGTAAACATTGGTATTCAAGATGTAGCTCTTGTAAAATTAATCGATGATTATAATTTAGCATTACTCGAACGAACTAAAATTTTAAGAAGTTCCAATAAAAACAATCCAGTAATTGCTCAAATGGAACAACAAATTAATGGGTTAAAACAAACCATTATTAGCAGCATTAAAAATATTAATAATAGTTTAAGTATTTCTAAAAATAATCTTTTAAAGCAGGAATCGGAATTTATTTCTAAAATTAAAAACATACCCACGCAAGAACGCCAATATCTTGAAATAAAACGTCAACAACAAATTAAAGAAGAGCTTTATTTATTTTTATTACAGAAACGCGAAGAAAATGCTTTGAATCTTGCAAGCACCATACCTTCCGCTCGGATTATTGACGCAGCTTATACTGGGAATATGGTAGCTCCTAAAAGATTAATTATTTTTCTTCTTGCTTTCATATTAGCTCTTGCATTACCTGTGGCAATTATTTATCTTAAAGAAATACTTAATAATACTATCACTGATAGAAAAGAATTCCAGAAATTAGTACAAGTTCCTTATTTGGGAAGCGTTGGCTTAACAAAAGAATTAGACAAAATTGTAGTACAAGAGGGAAAAACTACACCTATTGCAGAAATGTTCCGCCTTATTCGTACAAATTTACAATTTATGTTACCCTCTGATAAAAAATCACTCGTTATTCTTATTACTTCTACAATCAGTGGCGAGGGAAAAACTTTTGTAGCTGTCAATTTAGCCATGTCACTTGCTTTGATGAAAAAAAAGGTGATCTTATTAGGCTTAGACATTCGTAATCCGATGCTGGACGAATACTTGCAATTGCCTAAAAATAAAGGTATTACTATATTTTTATCTGATTCAAATTGTCAAATAAAAGATATTATTCATCCTTCGGGAATTCATCCTTATCTGGACGTTATCATGGCAGGTCCCGTTCCACCTAATCCTGCTGAATTACTTATGAATTCAAGATTAGATGAACTCATCGATGAGTTACGAACACAATATGATTATATTATTCTGGATACTTCTCCTATTGGAATCGTATCTGATACATTTCTATTAGATAGAATCAGTGATATAAATATATGCGTAGCTCGTCAAAATTATTCTCCAAGAGAAGTATGTCATTTGATCAATACCACTTACGAAAATAAAAAATTAAAAAATATGGCTGTAATTTTGAATGGTACAGATAATATTTCAAGTTATGGATATGGCCTGTATAAATATCATTATGGAAAAAAATATAAATATCACAAAGAAACCAAAAAAACATTTACTTCTTTTCTTAAAAAAGGATAAAAAATAATAATAAGTGATTTCATGGATTTGGTAGATGAGTCTAAATTATTTAATCAAAAGAATTCCTCGAGGCTTGCCTCGGGGTTATTCATTTAAAAAATTTTAGTAGTGTCCTAAATAGGGGAAATAACATTTTTTCATAGCTGTGCGAATAAATAATTACAAAACTATAAAAAACATAACGTATGTAATATCAATAACTTATATGTTAAAAATAGATAAGGTTGTTGAAAATATTTTGGGGAAGGAGAAAGCTAAACAAATCAGTGAAGAATCCTGTTTTTGAACTTTTCTCACTTCAATGGTAGTATTGTTTATAATATAAAGTGAGTATATTGAATTAGTACACTCGAATCAAAGTTAACAATAACCAAAATGATGAGTAGTTATCCTACATAAAGATTTTTCAACTTAATTCTAACAGCAAAAGTGCAATTAATCCTACAAAGATTTATGACTCGCTGGCATGTGACGAATTTCTCCAAAAGGTTTTTATCTACGCATGTTATTTTATGAGTCTGAAAAAATGTTATGATATTCTAACTCGCTTAGTTCAACGATAGTGGCGGCACTCCCCTTTACATTGTTGCTGATTGGTTTCAATTATATAATTTTTTTCTTCATAAGCAATTGCTCCTCTAACTTCTTTTATTTTTCAGCTCACCGGATGATGTCAATCAAAAAACCTCGTCAATTGAATAAATTCTTCTTTTAATAAAGAAAATATCATCTTTCTGTTATGGGTAAAAGCACAAAACATCAAAAATGATTTTTTATACTTTGAAATTTCTTTGTTTAGCCCAGATTCAGTATTAGAAAGAAATGCGGTTACAATTAATTGTAAATCAGACGATAAGGTGCAAAATTTTCTAATGCGTATCGTTAGAAATATTTTAGAAAAAATTAAAGCTTAATTATTTATAATGAGCAGGATATAAAGCAATTCGATCTGAAAAAATGAAATTTTCTATTTTTGAAAGCTTAATTTGGGTTTAAATAAGCTATATTTATTTTTAATGACAATTTTCGGTTAAAATACGAAAGATTCATCCAAGAAATTTGTCATACTAATAAGATTAAATCAAATCCATATTGGGAAAATGATTTTAATATTCTGTCAACTAATGGTTGAACTCCTTTGTAAAAGTGAAATTGCAACAAATTCCCCTTTTTAGAAAAATGTTACGCCAGTAACAGCATGTTGAAACAATATATTAATTTTATTATCTTTATCAACCACATAAAGAAAAGAAGATTATCAGTAAAAAAAGTTTATTTTGCTATTGGTTTTGAATCAGCTCCGTAAACAGCTATAAGAATGGATAAAATTTCGATAGTTTATGTTTTTGTTTCTGTTGACACAATAATCATGAAAATTCTCAAAATTCTTGTGTAAAGATGTTTTTTGCTTTAAGATAGACAAATTTTTTGTAATTTTATAATATAATTTATTAATAATCAATTAATAAATTATTAATTAACTACTCATTTTTGAAATTTTTTATGCGTTGTCCTTGTTAGTAATATTTAGAATTTTATCAACCTAACTTTTTTCTTAATTTTGCATAAAATAAAATAAATCCTCATGGTTTTTAATATTCTCATTATAGGATATGCGGCAGGATTTTGTACAGCTATTGCACAATTTCCACAAGCTTATAAAGTTTTCAAAACAAGAGATACCCATAGTATTTCTCTTGCTATGTATCTGATAATGACATTTGGTGTTTTTCTGTGGTTTATTTATGGGCTACTGTTGCCTGATCTTCCAATGATCTTAGCCAATGGCATAGGATTGATTCCTTCTACTTTTACCCTTATCATTACTTTTCAAAATGTGAAACGTTCTAAAAAACAATCAGTATGAAACGTATTCAAATTATTAATGGTCCTAATCTCAATTTGCTGGGTGTGCGAGAACCAACTATTTACGGAAATATGAGCTTTGAAACTTATATTCAGAAATTAAAAGCTCAATTCACGGACATTGAGCTGGAGTTTTATCAGTCGAATCACGAAGGAGATATTATTGACAAGCTTCAGAAAGTTGATTCTTCTTGGGATGGCATTATTTTAAATGCTGGTGCTTACACACATACTTCTATTGCTATTGCCGATGCTATTCGTTCTATTACTACTCCTGTGATCGAAGTACACATTTCCAATGTTTTTCAGCGAGAAAGTTTTCGTTATCATTCTTTTCTCTCACCGGTTTGTAAAGGATGTATCATTGGTTTTGGATTGGATTCCTATCGTCTGGCAATTGAAGCAATCTTAAAACTATAAGGTGTTGTTTATAGAGCATTTAATAGTTGAATATTATGACGAAATTCACAAAAATTATAGCTACTATCAGTGATAAAAAGTGCGATGTGGATTTTATCCGCCAACTTTATAACGAAGGAATGAACGTTGTTAGGATGAATTCAGCTCACTTGAATCGCGACGGATTTTTGAAAATTATAAATAATGTTCGCACTGTGAGTAGAGATATTGCTTTGTTGATAGATACAAAAGGTCCTGAGGTTCGCACTACGATAACTGAAAACGAAGCAATTGACTTACATCGTGGCGATATTATAAAAATTACAGGCAATCCGCAATTGAGCTCAAATAAAGAATGTATTGCTGTAAGTTATCCTTTTTTTGTTCGTGACCTGAACGTTGGCGATGACATTCTTTTAGATGATGGAGAAATTGAATTGAAAGTTGAGGACAAAGATGAGCGATATTTATATTGCAAGGTTTTGAACGATGGAATTTTAGGTAGCCGTAAAAGTGTAAATGTTCCTGGCGTTCGAATGAATTTACCTTCACTCACAGAGCGAGACCGTGAAAATATTCTTTTTGCTATTGAAAATGATCTGGATTTTATTGCCCATTCTTTTGTTCGTAATAAACAAGATATTCTTGATATTCAGCAAATTTTGGATGAACATAACAGCCCAATCAAAATAATTTCAAAGATTGAAAATCAAGATGGTGTTGATAATATTGAAGAAATACTGGAATATACCTATGGTGTGATGATTGCTCGGGGTGATTTAGGAATTGAAGTTCCACAAGAAAAAATTCCTGGAATTCAGAGACTGTTGATTAGAAAATGTGTAATGGCAAAAAAGCCAGTGATTGTTGCTACCCAAATGCTTCACAGCATGATCAATAATCCCAGACCTACGCGAGCTGAAGTAACAGACGTAGCAAATGCTATTTACTACCGTACAGACGCACTTATGTTAAGTGGTGAAACTGCTAATGGAAAATATCCTGTTGAAGCTGTACGCACGATGTCACGTATCATTGAAGAAGCTGAAAAAACAAAACTTACTGAAAATGATATTCCTATTCCTATGACAAATTTAGATGTTACTTCTTTCTTAGCTAATACAGCAGTTGAAGCTTGTTCTAAACTTGATATAAAGGCAATTATTACTGATGTTTATACTGGGCGTACGGCTCGAAATTTAGCAGCTTATCGTGGTACCAAGCCTGTTTATGCCATTTGTTATTATGAAAGATTAACACGTGTATTAGCTTTATCATATGGTATTTTCCCTCACTATCAAAAAGAAACAAGTAGCAGCCAGGAATATTTAATTCAAGCGTTAAAGGAGTTATTGGATAAAAAATTATTGAATGAAGAAGACAATATTTGTTACTTAAGTGGCAGTTTAGGAGAAGGGCATGGAACTACCTTTTTAGAGATCAATCAGATAAAAAAAATTTTTGAGGCGGGAAATAATTATTCATTACTTAATTTCCTTAAA
>JAGPGD010000043.1 GCA_018056165.1 Paludibacteraceae bacterium
CACTGGATATAAAAACACCTCTGATAAGAAGAAAAAAATTTGTGTGGCACCCAAAGGCTCCTCCTCAAAAAAACATCCACTCTCTTACAGGTACTTAGCTCCATAATACCTGCAATGTGGGTTAAAACTATATAAATCTACCAATCAGGGAGAAAGTTTTACCTTGCTTTTAGCCAATGGCATCAATTTGCCTATGGTGGAAAACATTGTAGAAACCGCACCAGACACTTTTATAGGAAATAGCATATATTATAATATTTATATCACAACAGATGGCGGTGAAAATTGGACATCGAACCCAAATCAATTTGTGGCTACTTATGCTGGAAATCTTTTGCTTTGTAATAACATTTTATATTTAAGCAGGGAAAGTCTTGGTGCAATTTCTTCTGACAACATGGGCTTGAATTGGCAGACCTTTAATAGTGGTCTACCTAACTTTTTTGGCGTTGCTTATTTTATTAGGCAAATGATAGCTGTACGCGATATTCTCTTTTGCTATGCGAGTTCAAGTCCTGGCGACACCAATGTAACTTTGTATATATCAACCAATAATAACACTTCGTGGCTCTCGTCTTCTTTTCCTGACTACGCTAGATTTGGTAGAGATTATCGTCTGGCAGGTTCATGTGATTCTTTATTATTTGTTAACTATTATGACAATAATACTTCCAAATGGGAATTGCTCTCTTTCTCTATTGAAGAAGATACATGGAAAAAAGTAGGCAATGGGAACAACCGACCTGTTTGCTTAAGTGGTTCAAAAGATGGATTGTTTGCTTTTTATTTCGACAATAAATGGGATAATTTCGATAATGTTTATCTCTTAAATAATTATGGAGAAACTTTTACTGATATAAGCCAAAATGTTATTAACAGTAATCAAAGAATCAAACGATTGTACCTGGTGGAAAATGATAACGGGAAGGCTTTCCCTATGATGGATGTGGATAATGTAAATCATAAGGCTCTTTTTGTTACCAATGATGGCTCCAATATCGCAACGGATAAAATTTATAAATATGATCTGAATGCCTCTTCATGGTCAGAAGTTACAACAAACGGTCTCCCTCAAAATGTTGTTATGAATTGTTTGAAAAACATCGACGATAATGAGTGGCTCTTGGCAACAAATGTTGGCTTGTACAGAAGTAAAGATGGCGGGGTAAACTGGTCAATTGCTCATTCCTCAGATTATTGGCAAAATGGAATAATTGTAAATAGTATTGTTAAAATTAATGATAAAGCTTTTTTGGGCACAATGGCAAATGGCGTATGGGAAGTTGATTTGTCCACAGGGGTAGCAAATCCTTTGTCTGAAAAAGATTTTCTCGTCTTTCCAAATCCTGCAATAGATAAATTAACTATTGCAATTCCTGAATGGAATGCAAAATCAGCAGAAATTACCATTTACAACATAGAAGGTAAAAAAGTATTTAACACCCTTCTTACAACTAATCCTACTACTGTTAGTTTGAATCATTTAACTGCGGGTGCTTATCTTGTAGAATTAAAATCGAATGGAACAATTTTTCATAAAACTGTTGTCAAAAAATAAGCTGAAATGAAAAATTTAAGAGAGCCGATTCGTTTGAATCGGCTTTCTTATCGCTAAAATTTCAACCTGACAGCAGCTAAAAAGTTAGTCCCAGCTTGAGGAAAATAGCGTAGTTCATTATAACGTTTACCATCTAAATAACAGGAATACCAGGTATAACCATTGGTTTCGTATTTTTCATTGAATACATTATTAACCAATAGTTGCAGTTGTAACTCCTTTATTTTCATTAATGGTAAAGAATAATTTAGACTAATATTGTTTACAAAATAAGGATTAATGGAGCGTTCCTTATCTGAAGTATTATCAATAAATTGTCTTCCTACATAATTGGAATAAAATCCAATATCCCATTTATGGATATGAAAAGTAAAAATACTGTTCATAATCACATTAGGAGAATAAGCAATATCGGTAGTTCCAAGCTGGTTGTTACGCACACCAATATAATTCCAGTCAGCATCATATTCTTCCACATCTTCTTCTACAAAATTCCGAATTTTGTTTCTGCTTAAAGTCAAATTGCCATTCCAGTCTAACCATCTGGATGGTTTTATCCCAATAACAAGTTCAATTCCAGATCGATAACTATCAGGAATATTTTTGGTAAGTGGCTCGCCAATTTCGCTTATTTTGCCAGTCAATATCAACTGGTCTTTGTATTTCATATAATATAAATTGATCCCTGCTGAAAATAAAGTGGATTTAAAATGATACCCCAATTCAGTATCGTACAAAGTTTCATAAGTAGGACGTTCATTTGGACCAGCTTCGGTAAAATTATCACGATTAGGTTCCCGATGAGAAATAGAATAGGAACCATAAATATCATTACTTCTATTAATTTGCCAGGTTAATCCTAATTTTGGATTAAAAAAATGATAGGTATGCTCTTGAGTAATATCACGCATGGTTTTATTCACTTCATCATATTTATCATCTCTCCCATTCATCTGATAATTGATATACCGATACTGCACATCAAGGGAAGCAAATAAATTTTTAAAAGTTTCCATATTTAATTTTGCGTAAATGTTGGCATCATCTTTTATAGAAGAGCTTTCATACCATTTTTTGCTCATATCAAGCTGATTAGCATTGCGTACCCATATTACTTTACCATAATGATCGCCATCGTAACGATTGAGGGCACCGCCAGCGGAAAAATTTAAGTTTCCTTTCTGATAGTTCAAATTATAAATTAAACCGTAAAAATAATTATCCAGCCATTTTTGACGAACCAAATCTGTTTTCTTTAAAGTATCTGAACCAATAATTGCAGGTGTTAATTCATATTCTGCGTATTTTCTGTCGAGTTTATATTCCTCATAATAACCAATTCCACGTGTTAAGTGAGCAGTAGCATTGAAAAACAAATTGGGATTCAACTGTTGCAGCCAATGCAAATGATAATGATATTGGTTATAATTATCTGTTTGATTATCATAGAAATGTATATTTCCTTCATTATCATAATATAAACCCAAATCATTATAGGTACGATCAGTTTTCAATTTTTCAGCATCAACACCATTCCAAGCCTGATAGGTTTTTTCTTTTCCACCCAGTGTCAAAAACTGTATTGTTGTTTTTGGAGTATAATAGCCAGCGGAAAAATAATACGATTTCATATCTACCCAAGCACGATCAATATAACCATCCGAAGTAACATTTGATAATCGAGCATCAAAAGCAAATACGTTGTTAATCAATCCAGTACCCGCTTTAATTGTGTTTTTGTTTGTATTAAATGAACCATACGAAGAAGTTATATCAGCATACGGTTTAGATGAGGTTCCTTCGGTCTGCATATTGATACTGGCACCAAAAGCACCCGCACCATTGGTTGAGGTCCCAACACCGCGTTGTATTTGAAAAGAAGAAATCGTCGAAGCCAAATCAGGAAAATCAACAAAAAAAGTTCCATGTGATTCTGCATCATTCAATGGAACTCCATTAAGGGTTACATTTGTACGATTAGCATCAGTGCCACGGATTCTAAAATTAGTATAACCAACACCATTACCAGCATCGGAAGTAACGATAAAAGAAGGCGTGCCAGCCAATAAGTAAGGAATATCTTGACCAACATTGCGTTTCTCAATTTCTTCTTTTTTTACTTCAGAATAAGTAACAGCCGAACGCTCATTGGCACGTAAAGAAGTAATAATAATTTCATTCATTAAATAATCCTTAGGTTTTAAAGTTATTATTATTTCACGGTCAACCTGAGTTGTTACTTTCAATGTTTCAAAACCAACGTAAGAAACATCCAACTGGTAACTTTTTCTGGAAAGATGATCGAAAAAGAATTCTCCATTTTTGTTAGTGATTTTCCCAATTCCTTCGCTTTTAATAAAAACATTCGCTCCTTCAAGGGGATGTTGATTTTCATCAAGCACTTTACCTTTAATAAAGTGTTGTCCAGTTGCTGCCATAGCACAAAACAGCACAAAGGCTGTCAACAAAAAAGTTTTTCTCATAACAAATTATAATTAAATGATTAATAAAATGTTTTGAGAGCCTAATAAAGACGCAGATGATTTTTCTTTTTCCCTTCACGGAATTACCCGTGCAGGTTCAAAGGGTATGATCTCAGCCCGAAATATTAAGGCACCCCATTTATAAAATGAAAGTAATGGAATAAAGACCGCGGATTTTCATTTCATTTTCACCACAAAAATACATAAATCTTTTCGTAGGAAAAAATTTTCCGGAAAATTGTTTAATCCAAATTTGTCAATAAAGAAATTCCTTAAAATTGACTATCCTCGCCGCAAGCAGCGAGGTATTACGCCAATTTTATGGCTTCGTCACCGGAATTTCTAAAAAAATAAAAACAAAAGATGCAAGCATCGGGGAATTCTTATGATTAAATAATCAAATCCTCGTATCTCGCACTTTTAGAAATGCTTATTTTTTTAATCTTGCTTGAATAGCTCTGGTTTGTTCTTCATAGCCAGGTTTCCCAAGCAAAGCAAACATATTTTTCTTGTAAGCTTCTACACCAGGCTGATCGAAAGGATTGACACCCAAAAGATAACCACTAATGCCACAAGCCTTTTCAAAGAAATAAATCAACTCACCCAAATAATATTCATTCAATTTCGGAATCTCAATTTTAATATTGGGAACGTCTCCATCCACATGAGCAATCAAAGTACCTAATTCAGCCATTTTGTTTACTTCATCGATTCTTTTGCCAGCAAGAAAATTCAAACCATCTAAATTATCTTTGTCATAAGGAAAAATTTTTAGATAATTAGGTTCCTTAATTGAAATTACTGTTTCGAAGATAATTCGTTCTCCTTCTTGTATCCACTGACCCATTGAATGTAAATCGGTAGTAAAATCAACTGCTGCAGGGAAAATACCCTTATTTTCCTTTCCTTCGCTTTCACCATAAAGTTGTTTCCACCACTCAGAAATATAATGTAATTTCGGATGATAATTAACCAGAATTTCAATCTTTTTACCCATTTTATAAAGTTCATTTCTTACAACGGCATAGTGAGCAGCAGGATTTTCTCCAAAAGGAACATCTATATCGCAAATTTTCTCCATTTGAGCAGCCCCTGCTATTAGTTGTCGTATATTGAAGCCCGCAACAGCTATTGGAAGTAAACCTACAGGAGTAAGAACTGAAAATCTACCTCCAACATCATCAGGAATGACAAATGTTTTATAACCTTCTTGTTCTGCAAGTTTGCGAAGTGCACCTTTTGATTTGTCGGTAATAGCAATAATCAATTTTTGTGCTTCTTCTTTTCCTTGCTGTTCTTCTAATTGAGTTTTTAAAAGACGAAATGCCAAAGCAGGTTCAGTGGTGGTGCCTGATTTTGAAATGCAAATAATGCCAAATTTTTTATTCTTGAGAAGTTCCTGAAGTTCATAAAGATAATCTTCACAAATATTTTGTCCTGCAAAAACAATCAATGGTGATTTATATTTTGGTTGCAACCATTCAAAACTGTTTGAAAGTGCATCAATAACGGCTTTTGCACCTAAATAACTTCCTCCAATACCAATAATCACTACTATTTCGCAACGTTCTCTTAAATTTTTTGCTGTATCTTCAATGTCTTTTAACAATGTATCTTCAATAGTTGAAGGTAAATGTAACCAACCAAGAAAATCGCTTCCTTTTCCTGTACGATTATGCAAAGCTGCCATACATTCATTAACACGTTCTTGATATTCCATTATTTTTTCTGAGGTGACAAATGCATTGTCAATTGAAAGTTTGATATTATCCATTTTCTATTTTATTTTTTGAAATGTATTAGTAATTAAAAAATTAATTTGAAAATTTACCTTTGATTTTTTTCAAATTAATTCCTCAGTAAGTTTCCGTATTTCAAGAATAGGCGAACTTTTATTATATAAAATCTGGTAAACCGCATCCACAATAGGCATATTGATCTGATAATTTTCATTGATTTCGTGAATACATTTCACGGCGTAGTAACCTTCTGCAATCATTTCCATTTCCATTTGAGCAGTTTTAACAGAATATCCTTTCCCAATCATAGTACCAAATAAGCGATTTCTGCTAAACTTGGAATAAGCCGTTACGAGTAAATCACCAAGATAAGCCGATTCATTAATATCGCGATGAATAGGATTCATAGCATTGCAGAAACGGCTCATTTCATGAATGGCATTTGAAAGTAACACCGCTTGAAAATTATCACCGTATTTTAATCCATGACAAATACCTGCGGCTACTGCATAAATATTTTTCATAACGGAAGCATACTCAATGCCTATTACATCATCACTAATAGAAGTTTTAACAAAATTTGTAGCCAAACGATTGGCAAGTATTCTGGCTTTTTCACGCGAAGTACAAGCAATAGTCAGATAAGATAATCTTTCCAGAGCAATTTCTTCAGCATGACATGGACCTGCTAATACAGCTAAATTTTCAGGTAAAATTCCATAAAACTGCTGAAAATATTCTGTAACAATCAGATTTTCATCGGGTACAATTCCTTTAATTGCTGAAACAATAAATTTTTTATTTAATTTAACTCTTAATTTTTTCAAATGTTGTTTCAAGAAAGGTGAAGGTGTAGCAAAAATGAGCAGATCCGAAGAACGCACCACTTTGTTAATATCATTCGTAAAATTAATTCGTTCTGTATCAAACTTAACCCCTGTGAGATAAGATGGATTTTTGCTCAAACGAATAAATTCATCAATTTGTTCCTGACGACGCATGTACCAATTAATTGTGTCTTCATTTGTAAGGACAATTTTTGCAATGGCAGTTGCCCAGCTTCCGCCACCAATTACTGCAATTTCCCCTTTTACATTCATCGTTGAATCATGCTAAATATTAATCTTTCATCTCGCCAAATCATTGTCTTTTCTCTGTGAAAAAAAAGACTTAAATCATTTTTTAATAAGCAAACAATGGATAATTGTTCATAGTTTTATTGACACGTTCTTTTACTGACAAAATAATCTTCTTATTGTCAATATTATCCAATACTGTTTCTATCATTTCGGCAATTTCAACCATTAAATCTTCCTTAGCTCCACGAGTAGTAATAGCTGGAGTTCCCAGTCGAATTCCTGAAGTCTGAAAAGGAGTACGAGAATCAAAAGGTACCATATTTTTATTGACGGTAATGTCAGCTTCTACCAGAGTGTTTTCTGCTATTTTCCCGGTTAAATCAGGATATTTTGAACGTAAATCTACCAGCATACAATGATTATCAGTTCCACCAGAAACGACAGAAAATCCTCGTGATATAAGTTCATTAGCCAATGTTTCTGCATTCTTTTTTACTTGAAGTTGATATTGTTTGAATTCAGGTTGAAGGGCTTCTTCAAAAGCAACGGCTTTTGCGGCAATAACATGTTCCAGTGGACCACCCTGAACACCGGGAAAAACAGCCGAATCCAGCAAAGAAGACATCATTTTTATCTCGCCTTTTGGTGTAGACTTGCCCCAAGGATTGGGAAAATCTTTTCCCATCAAAATAATTCCCCCACGAGGACCTCTCAAAGTTTTATGAGTGGTGGAAGTGACAATGTGTGCCCATTTTAAAGGATTTTGAAGTAAACCAGTTGCAATTAAGCCCGCTGGATGAGCCATATCTATCATTAACAAAGCTCCAATTTTATCTGCAATTTCTCTCATGCGTTTGTAATCCCATTCACGTGAATAAGCGGAAGCACCACCAATAATTAATTTTGGGCGTTCACGCAAAGCAACTTCTTCCATCTGGTCATAATCAACTCTCCCTGTTTCTGCATTCACATTGTACTCAAGTGGTTGATATAGAATCCCTGAAATATTTACTGGGGAACCATGCGTCAAATGTCCGCCGTGTGACAAATTTAATCCCAAAATTTTATCACCAGGCTTCAAACAGGCAAAATAAACTGCCTGATTGGCTTGTGAACCTGAATGAGGTTGCACATTCACCCATTCTGCATCAAAAAGGTTCTTTAAACGTTCAATAGCAAGTTGTTCACTCTCATCTATTATTTCGCAACCACCGTAATATCGTTTGCCCGGATAACCTTCTGCATACTTATTAGTCAAAACAGAGCCCATTGCCTGCAATACTTGATCGCTCACAAAATTTTCAGAAGCAATCAATTCAATTCCTTTTAACTGTCGTTGCTTTTCTCGTTCAATAACATCAAATATTATTTGGTCTCTTTTCATTATAATTTTCTTTTTTTCTTATTATTAACAATTTCAAAAACAATTTTTATAACCAATTTATTTACAAAATAGAATTACTTTTATTTGTTTATTTTTTATTTGTTTGATAAATAATTATTTACGTTTCTTTTCTTTGATTGTCCAACCAATTTTTCCAATTTCTTCTCCTAATTTATAGTAATGACTATTTAGATTGGCAATTAATTTTGCCTTTTCCAAATGAAAAGAATGAGTTTTTAAATCAAAATATTTATTATCGACCTGAATATTAACTACTTCGGAAATAAACATATCATGAGAACCTAAAGAAATAATTTCTTTTACCTTGCATTCAATATTTAAAGGCGATTCTTCAACAATGGGAGCATTTACTTTTTCACCTTTCAAAGGAGTAAGGTTCATTTCTTTAAATTTATTGTAATCTTTTCCACTCTTTACACCGCACCAATCGGTAGCATAAGCAAGCTCTTCATTAGTAAGATTAATAACAAATTCTTTATTTTTTTTAATGATTGAATGGGAGTGCCGTTCAGGACGAACAGAAATATAACACATTGGCGGATTTGAACAAATAGTTCCTACCCAGCTTACCGTCATTAAATTATATTCTTCAGGACTATTTCCACACGAAATGAGAGCCGCTGGTAAAGGATATACCATGTTGACAGGTTTCCAACTTATTTTTGACATATGATTCAATTAAATAATTAAATTAATTAAAAATTAGCAATCTAAACATTTCTTATGCTTCAAAATTTATTTTATTTTGACTTCTTCTTGAGAAATTATCCTTTCACAATAGTGACATTTAAGAAAAGTGCCTTCTGCTTCTTTCAAAACATAAAAAAAGGTAGGTACATTTTGATGATTGGTGATACAATTAGGATTATTGCACTGGATAATATCATGAATTTCATTCGGTAAACTTAGAGCTCTTTTTTCAATTACTTGAGCATCTTTAATAATATTAATATTGGCATTTGGAGCTATCAGAGCAATTTTATTGGTCTCATCCTCAGCAAAAAATTTTCCAGCAATTTTGATAATCCCCTTTTTCCCCATTTTAACGCTATCCAAGTTATTCCCAATAGTGATTTGATTTTCACACCTATCCAGGTGTAACATAAAAACTACTTTATATAATTTATCTACCGGTATATGATCTATAACGGTACCATTTCGCAAAGCTGCAACTTTTAACTCTTTTTCCATAACATATTAATCAAAGTAAACAATATATAATTGAGAAGAGAGATAAAAAATTTTTCTAATTTTATATTAAAATCGTAATCAATTCATTATTAAGAAGAAAGCACTTTATTAATAATAGCCTGCCGAACATACAAACCATTTTTTGCCTGCTGAAAATAATAAGCTTTTTCATTTTTATCTACCTCTGGATCAATTTCAAAAACGCGAGGCAGTGGATGAAGAATGCGTAAATTTGGTTTTGTATTCTCAAGCATTGAATTTTTCAACATATATACATTTTTTACCCGCTCATATTCCATTAAATCTTGAAAACGTTCTTTTTGAACTCGTGTCATGTATAAAATGTCTGCTTCATTAAAATTATCGCTTAATTCATATAATTCGGTATAAGAAATATTATTTTTATCACAAAAAATCTTAAATTCATAAGGTATTCGCAATTCTTCTGGTGCAATAAAAGTAAATGTTGGATGAAAATGCGACATTGCCATTATCAGCGAATGAACTGTTCTTCCATATTTTAAATCGCCTACTATACAAATATTTAAATTTTCTAGTGTTCCTTGTGTTTTTAAAATTGAATACAGGTCGAGCAATGTTTGTGAAGGATGTTGATTGGCTCCGTCGCCAGCATTGATGATTGGAACAGGAGAAATTT
The DNA here is from genome assembly GCA_018056165.1 of Paludibacteraceae bacterium. Taxonomy (GTDB): domain Bacteria; phylum Bacteroidota; class Bacteroidia; order Bacteroidales; family Paludibacteraceae; genus MVYY01. The sequence goes on from JAGPGD010000043.1 coordinate 10,114, forward strand.
CTGCAGCATAACGTGCCGCACCCTCATAAGGATGACGCATCACGATAGCATCGGCGTAATTGCTTACAATGCGAATAGTATCATGTAATGACTCACCTTTTGATAAGCTACTGGTTGCCACATCAGAAAAGCCGATGACAGAACCTCCCAACCGTACTACTGCTGTTTCAAAACTAAGTCTTGTCCTGGTGGAAGGTTCAAAAAACAAAGTGGCAATTACTTTCCCTTTCAAAACTTCTTGATTGGGATGTTTCTCAAACTCTTCTGCCGAGGATAGGATTTCCAGAATGTCTTCCTTGCTATAATCGGTTATGGAAACTAAACTTTTAATGCTCATTATTGCAAGTCGATTTTTTAATATTTACCAATTCTCAAACCTTACTATAGAAACATTTAAAACATGAAAATAAAAAAACCAATATATATCTTGTACGAATTATATATTGGTTTTCAAAATTTTAACTGCTAATTTTCTTAACAAGCTACAAAAAATAAAAAAATATTGAAAATTTGTTCTTTTCATTCCCTTATATTGATCAATAAATCTTCTCAAAAAAGAAATATTTGTTTTGCAAATATATTGATTTTTATTTAAAAAAACTGTTTTTTTGTTTTAAAAACCCGAACAAAAATTTATAAAATAACTCAAAATCTTTTATTAATCGATATTGAAAATTTATTGCTGTTCAATGGTTAATCCTGTAATATTCTTCAGTTTTGAAATTAAAAGAGCCGCATCTTTTTTAGGAATGGAAAATTCAATTATATATTCATTCTTATCGTAATTTTTATTGAAAATTTCCCCATTAAATTCTTTTAAAAGTCGTATCACTTCATTTATTTTAGAATAATTAAACCGAATGGTAAAGAAATTATCAATGGTTTTTTCAACAATTTCAGCATGATTCAAGGCATCAGCAGCCGCTTCCCGATATGCAGTTGCCAAGCCACTTGTTCCCAATAATATCCCACCAAAATAACGAACCACCACTACTAATATATTAGTCAATCCTCGTGAATTGATCTGCCCTAAAATAGGTCGTCCAGCAGTTCCAGCAGGTTCTCCATCATCATTGGCTCTCCATTCTTTATGTTCAATACCAATCACATAAGCATAACAAATGTGACGAGCATCATGAAATTCTTCCTTGAAATTTTTTACCAGTTCCTTAACTTCATCCACGCTTTGAGTGGGAACTGCAAAGGAAAAGAATTTGCTCCCTTTATCCTTATAAATTCCTTCTGATTTATTAGCAATAGTTTTATAGGTACTTAGCATTTTGCGAATTGAATTTTTTAATACTTCTAACTATGAGAACTTCGCTGCAAAGATATTTATTTATTTTATTTCGTCTAATTTTCTTTGATAGAAAAATAGTAGTAAAAATATTATTTTTTAAGCAGTATACTTCTCCTTTAAAGTATTTTCAGTAATAAAAAAACAAAATATTTTGCTAAATTTTAAGTATTATCAGTAAACTTTTTTGATCATAGAAATGTTTAAAAAATATAAATGGGATGTTTACTTCTAAAATTTTACTACTATGTCCAACATCGAATTTAATGAAATCAATCTTCGATTTAAGCGTGAAGTAAATTCAATGACTCATTTACTTCCAGAAATTTACAGGGATGCTATAAAAGAAGATGCCCAAAAGGTAATTACTCAATTCCAGCCTGATATTGAAAAGTGGCTTGTTCGGTTAAAAAACAAAAACATGTCGTGCTTTGAAATTGAGTCGCTCTTGCAATCACGACTTAATGAAGTAAGTTTGAATTCATTACAGCAAACTTGCGATGAATCTCAAACAGTGGAAAAAATAAAAAATAATATTTTAAATTTAATTGCCAAATCGGTACTTAACACTTACCTGTACTCAATGTTCAAAGATGTTACATGAAACCATTCGATCGAGTAGGTAGGGGGATTACTCCCCCGCCCTCTCACACCACCGTGCATGCTCTCGCACACGGCGGTTTCTTTTAACTGTTTAACTTCTCATAATTTAATGTGAGATTGTACAAACCTATCTCGTCAAACCATTTATTGCTTAGGGCTTGGTGCATTTGCGGGCAACCCGATTTGCGCCAATGTCCCTTGCCCGAAAGTGCCAAAATCCAACTTTGCCATGTTTCAACTCCTCTGCTTTTGAGAAACTGTTGTAGTGTTATCGTCCGTTTACATTGCTTTAACCTGTAACATCGCAGTTTCCTCCGAATCCAGGAATCAAGTGTTTTCAACAGACTTTTACACCGTGCATGCCGAAAGTAGTTCAGCCAACCACGCATAACGGGTATTAGTTCGACAATTACTTGCTCGAATTTCACCCCTCTGTTTCGCTTGGTTATATTGCGTACCTTTTCTTTAAAGCGCTCGATACTCTTCTTTGCTATGCTTAGGTTCCCATCTTTTTGAATGGTGTAGCCTAAGAAGTTGGTTTGATTCACTTTGCAAATCCGACTTTTCTCTTTGTTGACGATTAGCTTCAGTTTGCTTTCGATAAAGTTGCTTACCGATTCCATGACTCTCTCGCCTGCCTCCTGGCTGCGTACGTAGATATTGAAATCGTCGGCATACCGAACAAATTTGTGCCCTCTCTGCTCCAGCTCTTTGTCAAGTTCATCCAGAACTATATTCGACAATAGGGGAGATAATGGGCTGCCTTGTGGTGTTCCTTCGGTGCGTTGGCTGACTAACCCGTCAACCATGATACCGCTTTGAAGGTATTTGCGTATCAATCCCAATAACGTTTTATCGCCTATGGTTAATGATAGTCGGTACATTAAGCGGTCGTGATTAACTGCATCGAAGAACGTTCTCAAATCCATATCGACAACATAATATCTTCCCTCTGCCACGTAGTCGCTACCTTTCTTGAGTGCTTGGTGTGCACTCCGATGAGGCCGAAAACCATAACTGTGGTCGGAAAATTTGCGTTCGTAGATTGGACTGAGAACTTGGGATATGGCTTGTTGGATTATCCTGTCCGTTACCGTTGGGATACCTAACTTGCGCTTGCCTCCATTCGGCTTGGGTATTTCAACCTGTTTTACCCCTTGTGGTTCATATCTGCCGTTGTATATGGTGCTCAATAGTGTTTCTCCATTTTCTGCATACCATGCGGCAAATTCTCCAACCGGCATTTGGTCGATTCCTGCTACTCTTTTGTTCTTCTTTACCTGTTTGTAGGCTTGCTTGATATTGCTCTGACTCAATATCGCTCCCATCAAATCCTGCGTTAAGGCTCGTTCCTGTTCTCCTGCTTCTTTTACTTGCAACGCCTTTATCGCCTGAGCTCCGCTTACGGCTTCACTCCCTGCGAAAGGGCGAATAACATCCTGACCCTTTGTATCAAACAGGTCGTATTGGTACGTTATTGCTTGCTGCTGCTCCATAAAACAAATTTTGAACTGACTGCTCCTTATATTAAAAGATTCAGACCTTCTCCTGTCCTGTTCCTGAACAGAATACTATGTCCTCTGCTGACTTCTTGTAAGGCGTAAAATACATCGTTGCATTTCTTGCACTGTTGGTGTACCCTACAAGACCTCTCGGGATAAGATATTAAACTTTCGCTGCGTCTTGCCTGATTTACTCCACTTGAGTTACGGTTGAATTTCGGGCGTTCCCAATCCATAGCTCGGTTACCCTCTCTTTAGAGCCTTATATCAGATTTCTGTTCGTCAAAACGTCAGCTTTGCTGATGGCTTCTTTCAGATTTGCGGTCGCCCGCAACACCCTTGCCATTCGCTAATGTTTCCTATCAACTCGGCACATACAGGAACTCTCATCCTGCAAGCTTAATACCATGCCCGACATACAAAAAAGGTTATTTCAAAAAATGGAATAACCTTTCAAATTTTTTATTAAGAAAAATGTTTGATTCGTAAATTCAAGTAATTAATGCAACTTTTTCAGGGGAAATAAAAGGTAAAGAAAAAATTATTTTTCAAGACAAAGGAGAAAAAAGAGCATTTCCCCTTTGCCCTGATGGAATAAATGCTTTACTT
>JAGPGD010000044.1 GCA_018056165.1 Paludibacteraceae bacterium
AGGATATCAAAAATATTCAGTACAAACTGAATCGAAGACCTCGAGAAAAATTAAACTTTAATTCTCCTAAAAATGAGTTTTTCAAACATTTTTTATAATTTCGCACTTGCTGGTTGACTCTACTTTTAAATAAAAAATAAAAATTATTTGGGGAAATAGATTATTTTTAATTTCTTTGTAAAAAATAATATCTTTTCATTCTATGAAAAAAATTCTGCTTATTTTATTTTTATTTACTAATTCATTCCTAATGGCACAGCAAATTTATAATGCTGCGGGAAAATTAGTGGCAAAAGTTGATGAAAATTGCTTTTATAATGCGGGGGGAAAATTAATGGGAAAAGTAGAAGGCGTTTTTGTTTACGATAATGCAGGAAAATTAATGGGGAAAGTGGATGGCGTTTATATTTATGATGAAAAAGGTAAATTAATTGGTAAAGTAGATGGAAATAATTTATACGATGCTCTGGGCAGAAAAATGGCAACTATTATAGATAAAGATTTATATGATAGCTATGGTCGAAAAATTAGAAGATTTGATGGGTTGACACAAAGCCAGATAATTACATACTACTATTATTTTTACTAAATAATTCTGAGAATTACTTTTATCTTAAAAAAATCTCCATCGGTTTTTAATAATGGTAATTTGAAAAATTTATTAAAAAATCTCACCTATTGTGTTAAGTGATAATTAAAAAACTGAAATTGTCAAGTGTTTAAGTTTATAAAGAGGTTTTTTATTATCTTCTTTTGTATACTTGTAAAAGTATAAACAATAATCATTTATTTTAAGCGTTTTTTCAAAATAAAGAAAAAGTAGTAGCTTTTATATTTTTCTTTTTTTAATTAATTTATTTATTATCAAATGATTCAATACAAAAAGTTAAATAATATCCTTTATTTGAAAGATGCTATAAAAATTTTACTAATTTTCTCGTCAAGAAAAAAAAATCTTTTTCTTTTTTTCTTCCTTTTCCCTTTTATGATAATTTTTGCACAAGGTAATTTGCCCTATGTGGATGATAAACCTTATCATTTCGGATTTTTAGTAGGATTGAATACCGCAGACTTTGGAATCGTACATAAAGATACGCTTATTGATAATAAAGCTTACCACGCTTCAGTGTCAACACTGCAGCCAGGATTTTCGGTAGGCATAATAACTAACTTACGATTAAGTAAATACTGGAATCTTCGTTTTACTCCTACTCTTCATTTTTCGGAAAGAACTTTAACTTATCGGGCTGATACCTCTTCTATTACTACTTCTACAAATATTAATTCAATTCCTCTATGCCTTCCTTTATATATCAAATATAGTGCTGAAAGAAAAGATAATTATCGTCCTTATTTACTTGGCGGTGGGGGGATTTATTATGATTTTGGACGAAACAAAGAAAAAGCTATTTTATTAAAACCAATAGATTATTATGTTGAATTTGGCGTAGGCTGCGATTTGTATTTTTCATTCTTTAAGCTTGCTCCCGAATTGAAATTTGCTCTGGGATTTAATAATATCTTAACTCCTTTAAAGGAAAGAGATGCAGGTGGCTTGACTGAGCAAGATAAATTACACAATAATGTATTGTCTAAATTGACTTCAAAAATGTTGACCTTATGTTTTAATTTTGAATAAAGCAATTTTTAATCAAACTGAATTCAAGTCACAAATGCAACTTTTTGGTTAGACAAATTACGCAATAAAGTGAAGAAAAAGATTATTTTTCACTTTCCTGTTTTACAGGACTTAATTTCTCAATTTCTTCAATAATTTCAGTAATTTTTGTGCCCCAATCAGAAAAAAATTGTCGGAAATATTTCTTTACCATTACAGGATTATTTTTCCCATCAATGTGATTGATTTTTGAAATAAATTCTTTTCTCATCAATAAGATATTAGATAACAATTGATTAAATTTTTCTTCATCCTGAATGTCGAACAACAAATAACGCAGATAAATTTCACCCAATAAATTAGAAGAAATTTCATTGACTCTTTTTTTCAATTTTCTTCGGCTTGCCATATTTTTTAATTTTTTAATTTAATATTGTGCTACAAATATAAATTTTTATTAGGAGTAATTCATCTTTTAGTGTAAATTTGCCTAAATAAATTAGTAACATTTTATAATGCATTTCATTATGTTCTCTTTTCACAAAAAATATTTTTTCTTTTTTTTTCTTACTATTTTTCTGACACTGAGCTTTTTATCTTGTGAAAAAGACAATTTTACCACTAATCCTTTACATACCATTGAATTTTCTACCGATACCATCACTTTCGACACGCTTTTTACTACGGTTGGAAGTACTACTGCGAAAGTAATGGTTTATAACCATAACAGCAAAGCCGTCCGTATCAGTACAATTGCACTGGCTCAAGGAGGAAATTCTTTTTTTCGCATCAATGTAGATGGAGCCGTTAATGAAAACAATTTCTTTAGCAATGTTGAGATACCAGCTCATGACAGTATTTATATTTTTGTAGAAGTTACCATCGATGCTACAGATTCTGATGTACCTGTTTTAATGGAAGATAAAATTGTTTTTCTGGTAAATGGCATTGTAAAACAAATTCAACTTCAGGCTTATGGACAAGAAGTGGAAATTTTCCGAAACAAAACAATTCGAAACGATACTTTATTAACGGCTAAAAAACCGTATTTAATTTATGGTGATCTGATAATAGATACTGCTCGCACATTAACGCTTGAAGCAGGAACAAAATTTTATTTTCATCATAATGCAAATCTTATTGTTTATGGAAATTTGCGAGCAGAAGGCACTTTTGAGCATCCCATTCTTATGCGTGGCGACCGTTTTGATAAAATTAATTTTGAAACACCTATTCCATACAACGTTGTAGCTGGACAATGGGGAGGAATTTATTTATTAGGTGAAAATGGAGAACATTTGCTCCGTCATGTGAAAATGAATAGTGGCTATGTAGGAATTTATTTATCGAATCAAAATATTAATTCTCTTCCTCATCTGGAAATAAATAGCTGTTATATTCATAATTTTTTACGATATGGTTTAGTTATTCAAAATGCAAATGTGGACGTCATCAATACCGAAATAAGCAATTCGAGCGGTTATTGCGTATATTTGAACGGTGGTACTCATTCTTTTATTCATTGCACCATTGTAAATTATTTCAATAACAGCAATGTTCAACCAGTGTCAAGGGGAAGCGATCCTGCATTTATGATTATGACGCTGAATCGAGTGGCTCCCATGCATACAGCAATTAAAAATTCCGTCATAACAGGAACTTTAGAAAATGAATTCAGTCTGGTAACGCGTTTTTTGGACGAGTACAAAGGAACATTTTCAAATAACTACATCAGAAAATATGAACCTTTGGATTTACCTCAATTTACCAATATCCGTTGGTATGAGAAAAACGACACAGTGTTTAAAAATATTTATTATGATTACAAGAAAAATAATTATTTCAATTTTGAACCTGATTCTATTTCACCTATTCGTGATTTAGGCGACTATACCATAGCAACTGAATATTGTCCTCTGGATTTGAATGGGAATAATCGCTTAGCCGATGGCAAACCAGATGCAGGAGCTTACGAATGGAAACCAACTGAGTAATGCATCTATATGAAAAAGTTTTTTGTCATTAAGATACTATTACTTTTTTTTCTAATAAGTTTTGCTCAATCGCAAGGAAAACAGAATTTTAAAGTTGTTTTTTATAATACTGAAAATTTTTTTGATTGTTTTGATGATTCTCTGACGAATGATGCAGAATTTTTGCCAAATGGAACGAGAGGTTGGACTTTTGCCAAATATAAGAAAAAACAAAATAATATTGGTAAAGTAATCACTGCTATTGGTGGTTGGGATGCACCCGCTTTGGTAGGTTTAGCTGAAGTGGAGAACGAAAGATGTCTTATAGATTTGACTCGTTATTCTGGATTAAAAAATTTACATTACAAATTTTTGCATTTTGAATCACCTGATCCACGTGGAATTGATGTAGTACTTCTTTACCAACCGCAATTTTTCAAACCATTGATCAGTAAACCTATTCCCATTCACTTTTCAACTTCTCCACAGACAAAAACACGTGACATTCTTTATGCAGCTGGCACTATTCCTACGGGTGATACGCTTCATGTGTTTGTTTGTCATTTTCCATCGCGACTGGGAGGAGAATTGGAATCTGAAAACAAGAGAAGAGAGGTAGCAGCTATTTTGCGAACAGAAGTTGATAGTATTTATTTGGCACACCCTCATCCTTATATTGTGATTATGGGTGATTTTAATGATTATCCGACCAATAAAAGTTTATTAAAAACTCTGAGAGCACTTCCTCCAAGCGACTCTATTTATTCAGAAAATTTATATAACCTTATGTATCCTCTGCATATAAAAGGCAAAGGCTCTCATAAATATAATGGTGAGTGGGGTGCGCTGGATCAATTTATTGTGTCAGGAGCCTTATTAAAGGCTGGAGAAAAATTTTATACTTTGCCAATGGATGCTCATTTTTTTGAAGCTGATTTTTTATTGGAAGATGATAAAACCAATTTAGGTAAACAACCTTTTAGAACATATCTTGGCATGAAATATCAAGGAGGTTTTTCAGATCATTTACCTATTTGTCTTAATTTTTGGTATTGAAAGTAAACCATCTAACGGACGTACCACTTTTCATTCCTTGTGGTATTGATTAATTTTACCCATAAACTGGATTGAACGTTAGTAAAATAGTTCAAAAGGGAGGTTTCTATTAATATTATAATTTAACTCAGACTTGTTGTGATCAACTTGCTTTTAATTCACATTGCAGTTAACTATCGTTTATTTGCTGAAGGGAGAGAATTGATTTTTTTGAATTCAGATTTATGTCCTACCGATTTTCATTTGACAAATGAGTAACTGTATTCTAATTCCTGATAAATAGTTTTTACCTTTTCATTAGGTTTAGTGTACCACCGAATGTAAATAGTTTCGTTAAAAATGTTTTCTATAGGTAATAGCAACTTTTTTGCGTATTGGTAATCTGTATAATTTCCTGTTATTGATAATAAATTCTTTTTATGATAAATAGGACGTAAATCCAAATCAGTTTTCAAACATCTAAAAGTACTTTCTATCACCCATACGATTTCTTCTAATTCTGCTTTTAGGGGAGTTTGATAAAATAAATTCCCTGAAACTGTTCATTTTCAACGGAACTTTTCTTTTCGGTTAGTATGATATCCGTAGTAGTCTCTTTTTACTTTTTTACTTCAATGATATAAAACCAAGCAGCAGAAACTTTTCAAATGCTCTGCCGTACGTTGATGAATTTTATTCAACTTCTTTATGACGTTCTTTTTTGAAAGCGATAATCTTATTTTTTCTATTTCCTAGAAAAAATCAATTTTCAAACTGATTTTTCATGTAGTATTTCTTGAGTGTTTTTCTCTGGACTGCTTACCTTCAGGATATAATTCTAAGATAATCTAAATACTAAATTATTTTCATGTTTGAAAAACAAGCTGGCATAGAATAATGATTTTTTTTATCTTTGTTCTGTTCATTTTTAGAAAGAGCAGATGAAAAAAGAGACTTATGCGAAATTGATTGCTTGGCGGGAAAAGCATATAAAAGAACGTCAATTCATTCTTATTTTAAGTTTGGTAGTTGGAATTTTGTGTTCACTTGCTGCCTTTATTCTTAAAACTTCCATTCATTCCATACAAACCCTCGTTACAGAAAGTTTTAACAAAGAAAATCTCAATTATTTATATTTAATTACTCCCATCATTGGCATTTTTATCACTTCTTTGTTTGTCAGAAACATTGTAAAGGACGACATTAGTCATGGAGTAACACGCGTTCTTTATGCTATTTCACAACGAAAAAGTATTCTGAAACTTCATAATGTTTGGACTTCTCTTGTAGGAAGTGCTATTACTATTGGTTTTGGTGGATCAGTTGGAGCTGAAGCGCCAATAGTATTAACTGGATCAGCCATTGGTTCAAATTTGGGAAAATTTTTCAAAATGGACCAAAAAACGCTTATGTTACTTGTAGGTTGTGGAGCAGCAGGTGCTATCGCTGGAATTTTTAAAGCTCCCATTGCAGGGCTGGTTTTCACTCTTGAAGTTTTAATGCTGGATATGACCATGACTTCTATTGTTCCTTTACTTATTTCGTCTGTTACGGCAACATGTTTCACTTATATTTTGACAGGTAATGAATTCATGTTTCAATTTACCCACTATGAACCTTTTAATGTCTCACGTATTCCTTATTTAATATTATTGGGTATTATTTGTGGATTGGTTTCTTTATATTTTACAAGGGGAACTTATAAACTTGAAAATTTTTTTCAGAAAATTGAAAATCCTTATAAAAAAATTGCTCTTGGCGGAAGCATACTTAGCATACTCATTTTTTTCTTTCCACCGCTTTATGGTGAAGGTTATGATACTATTTCCACATTATTAAATGGTGATGTTTCTTCTGTATTAAGCCAGAGTTTGTTTTTCGGTCACGAAGATAATTCCTGGGCTTTAATTTCTTATCTTGTCCTTATTATTATTTTTAAAGTTTTTGCTTCTACTTCAACGACCAGTGCCGGTGGAGTAGGTGGAATTTTTGCGCCCAGTCTGTTTGTAGGATGTATTACAGGATTTGTAGTGGCAAAACTTTTAAGACTCATGGGAGTACCTATACCCGTTGAAAATTTTGCTCTGGCAGGAATGGCGGGATTGATGTCGGGCGTCATGCATGCTCCCCTGACAGGAATTTTCTTAATTGCGGAACTTACAGGTGGTTATTATTTGTTTATGACTTTAATTATTGTCTCAACCATTTCTTATTTAACTATCATTTTATTTGAGCCTCACAGCATTTATGCCATGCGACTGGCACAAAAAGGTGAGTTGTTAACCCATAACAAAGATAAAGCAGTCTTGACGATGCTTAAAATGAATAATGTCATTGAAAAGGATCTAATCATTCTTCATCCAGAAATGAAACTTGGAGAACTAGTGAAAGTTATTGCTCATTCCAAGCGAAATATTTTTCCAGTGGTAGATTCAAAAACTGGCGTTTTGTTGGGGGTATTATCACTGGATGAGGTAAGAAATATTATGTTTCGTCGAGAACTATATCATCGATTTACGGTAGGGCAATTAATGGTTTCACCACCAGCCATTCTTAATATTAATATGCCTATGGAAAAAGTAATGGAAATTTTTGAAGATACAGGAGCCTGGAATTTGCCTGTGGTGGATGATCAAAAACGTTACATTGGTTTTGTTTCGAAATCAACTATTTTTAATTCTTATCGACATTTACTTGTACATTTTTCAGATGAATGAGAATAGACAATTTGCTCTTTTGCCTAAATTTACATAAAAACCGTATGAGATAACATAAACAATTAGAAAAAATAAAAACTATCAATTTTATGAACGAACTTACTTATAACGAAGCAATAAATGAACTTGAAAAAATTTTGGAGGAACTGGAAAACAATACAGAAATTAATTTTGACCAGATTACCCAAAAAGTTCAACGAGCTACAGAATTGTTGGAATTTTGTAACAAAAAACTTCATCAAATTGATGAAGATATGGAAAAACTACTTTCCAAGCTGGATGAATCGATGACACAATGATTACAGAAGCTATTAAACTCTCCCTAATTTTCAGAAAGAAATAATTATTCTAACATCTGAAAATACACTTAATTATTTCCTATAATTATTCAATTTGGTCGTCTTTGTTGTCGTTATCTCCTTTATGTTATTCCCCCAATTTTTTTATAAAAAATCTTCTTTTACCCACAACTATAATTCCACACCACGCAAATTTATATTTCTAAGCTTTTGATTTCAAACATAGATATTCCTATTCATAATAAGATAGCTATTTTTAATTATTTTTCTTATCATACTAACAAAATGAATCATTGCTAACTTGAAGGTAATCATTTTATTCAAATTTCTTTATGAATTTACTATTTTGTTATGATAAATTTAAAATTTAAAGAGAAATGATTACCTTTGCTAACAAATTAATGACAAATTACCTTTTAAAATTATATGAGCTATTTTATTCAACCCAATAATTATAAGCCAATTTTAGATTTGCAGCAAACCGAATTGGGGATAAAAAAAATAAAGGATTTTTTTCAATCCAATCTTTCTTCGGAATTACGTTTGCGACGTGTTACGGCTCCGCTTTTCGTTTTAAAAGGAACGGGTATCAATGACGATTTAACTGGTGTAGAACGTGCCGTTAGTTTTCCTATCAAAGATATGAATGGCAGCGAAGCTGAAGTAGTGCAATCTTTAGCAAAATGGAAACGTTTGGCTTTAGCTGCTTATGGCATTCAACAAGGCTATGGAATTTATACAGATATGAATGCCATTCGAGCCGATGAAGAATTAGGCAACCTGCATTCATTATATGTAGATCAATGGGATTGGGAAAGAGTAATTAGCGAAGAAGAGCGAAATCTTAATTTTTTAAAAAAAATTGTAAAACAAATTTATGCTGCTTTTCTACGAACAGAATATTTAGTTTGGGAAAGTTTTCCACAGATTGAACCATATTTGCCTCAAGAAATTGTATTTATTCATGCTGAAGAACTTCGTCAGCTTTATCCTCATCTTTCACCAAAAGAAAGAGAAATAGAATTTACTAAAATTCACAAAGCTGTCTTTTTGATTGGAATAGGTGCCCCTCTGGGCGATGGCAAAAAACATGATGGGCGTGCACCAGATTATGATGATTGGTCCACTATAGCAGAAAATGGTTTGCCAGGTTTAAATGGCGATATTCTTTTTTGGAATCCTGTTTTAGAAACTGCTTTTGAAATTTCTTCTATGGGTATCCGTGTTGACAAGACAGCCCTTTTACGGCAGTTAGAGATGGAAGGGGCACAAGATCGGTTACAAATGTATTTTCACAAATGTTTGCTGGATGGTTTGTTACCTCTTTCGATAGGTGGTGGAATAGGACAATCACGTTTATGTATGTTTTTTCTGCGAAAAGCTCATATTGGAGAAATTCAATCAAGTATATGGCCGAAGGAAATGCAGGAAAAATGTGCTAAAATGAATATCATACTCATGTAATTTTTTCTTTTGCATATTTAATTTGTATTATCCCCAGAAGAAACAACTTTTTGGGGATTTTTTATGAAAATTTAAAGCAAAAAAGGAATCAACCCTATCAAATTATTTTCTAAAAAGTAGTTTGCTTGTTTATGCAAAAGAAAAAAGATAAGGTAAAGTAAAATTTGTTTTTAAAAGATTTGAGAACCATGAAAACTAATAAGAAATTTCTTATTTGACTAAAATTGAATTCAAAAAATAATTTAGTAACCCTAACAAAATCAGAATATTAAAAGATATTCTTGAAACTTTTTATCCTTTTACAAGTAATTATAAGCTATTTTTTCGTACTTTCGCTTATCATTTTAACAAAATCAAATAAAATGGAGATTGACTTTAAAAAAATGAATGGTTTAGTACCAGCTATCATTCAGGATGAATGTACTTCAAAAGTATTGATGTTGGGTTATATGAATGAAGAAGCACTGGCTAAAACTCTTGAAACAGGAAAAGTTACTTTTTTCAGTCGAAGCAAAAATCGTCTTTGGACAAAAGGAGAAGAAAGTGGCAATTTTTTGAACCTGGTTTCTATTACTCCCGATTGTGATAATGATACGTTGTTGATAAAAGTTCATCCTGAGGGTCCTGTGTGTCATACGGGCAAAGATACTTGCTGGGGAGAATCGAATGAAGGTGATTTTGCTTTTTTAAAATATTTGCAAGAATTCATTCAAAAACGTTTTAAAGAGATGCCTGAAGGTTCATATACCACTTCTTTGTTCAAAGAAGGAATAAATCGCATAGCTCAAAAAGTAGGTGAAGAAACAATAGAAACCATAATAGAAGCAATAAATAGTAATAAAGAAGGTTTTATTTACGAAGCTTCCGACCTAATTTATCACTTGATTGTTTTGTTGACTGCACAAGGATTAACTCTTGATGATATTGGAAAAGAATTAAAACGAAGGCATAAATAAGAAGTTGATAATGTTATGGAAAAAAATCTTTTGATTAAATACGTGGATGTTGATATTTATCAACAAGAAATGTTGGTTTTAAAGAACATCCAATTAGAAATTTATTCAGGTGAATTTATTTATTTGTTAGGAAAAGTTGGCAGCGGAAAAACTTCTTTGTTAAAATCATTTTATCATGAAGTACCAGTTTCGGAAGGAAATGCGGCAGTTTTAAATTATGACTTACAAAAAATTAAGTCTAAAGAAATTCCTTATTTACGAAGGAGAATTGGTATTATTTTTCAAGATTTTCAGTTACTTACAGATCGGACCGTGTATGCTAATCTTGAATTTGTGTTGCGGGCTACTGGGTGGAAAGAGCCAAAAGCCATTGATGAACAAATTAATGTTGTTTTAGAATATGTAGGCATGGAAAACAAAGGTTATAAAATGCCTCATCAACTCTCTGGCGGTGAACAGCAACGCATTGCTATTGCACGTGCCTTGCTAAATTCTCCTGAAATTATTTTAGCCGATGAACCTACAGGAAATTTAGACAAGCAGACTGGGAATGACTTAGTTGAGCTATTATATAATATTCATTTTTCAGGAGCTACCGTCATTATGGCCACTCACAATATGAACTGGGTAGAAAAATTTCCTGGACGTATCATTAAATTTGAAAATGAAATGTTGATCGAAGCCTGAGATAAAAATTCCAAACGATAGGTAATTTTAGTCAGGTAATTTATTTTTCAAAAAATCAGAAATACTTCCAAATATATTGATATTGAGTAATGGCTAAAAAATATAATTTCCTTCAAAAAAATCTTGAAATAATTTGAAAGATTCAAAGAATGACAAAAACATATTGTGTTGTAAGCAAATAAAGACTCAATTATTGGCAACAACTATAAATTTAAAATTATTTACAAAACAATTTTGCTTGCAAAAGTTTTAAACTCATTACTTGCAGATTAATTTGTAATTTACAAAATTTTTTTCTAAATAAGATAAAATGATATTGCGTACCGAACATTTAGTTAAAAAATACAGCAAACGAATTGTTGTGGATGATGTTTCTATTCAAGTAGGACAAGGCGAAATTGTAGGTTTACTTGGTCCCAATGGTGCTGGCAAAACTACCACTTTTTACATGGTAGTAGGATTAGTAAAGCCGCTTGCAGGGGAAATTTTTTTAAATGAACAAAATATTACTAATTTTCCTGTATATAAACGTGCACAGGCAGGTATTGGCTATTTGGCTCAAGAACCTTCTGTTTTTAGAAAAATGACGGTAGAAGACAATATCAAATCTGTGCTTGAAATGACAAAATTCAGTAAAGAATATCAAAACGAAAAATTAGAGACTTTAATTACTGAATTTAATCTAAGTCATGTTAGAAAAAATATTGGAGACCGCCTTTCTGGTGGTGAACGGCGACGGACGGAAATTGCCCGTTGCTTGGCTATTGAGCCACGTTTTATTCTGTTGGATGAACCTTTTGCAGGCGTTGATCCGATTGCTGTGCAGGATATTCAGGATATCGTTTGGAAACTAAAAGACAAAAATATTGGTATTTTAATTACTGACCACAATGTTGATGAGACATTAGCCATCACCGACCGAGCATATATGCTTTTTGATGGAAAAATCTTATTTCAGGGTACAGCCAAAGAATTGTCTGAAAATCCAATTGTTCGTGAAAAATATTTAGGACGCGATTTTGAGTTAAAAAAGAAAACTAAAGTTTAAACTTTTTATCACTTTCCTCAATATTTAATTCTTTCACAATTGTTAAATGTAAATTTTTCGTTCCTTTATTTCTTGATATTATGCCTGCTTCTGCAAAATTAACAATTTTAGGTTGTGGATCAGCCTTACCAACAAATAAGAATTTTCCCAGTTCTTTTATGCTCGATATTCGTGACAAACAATTTATGATTGATTGTGGCGAAGGTTCTCAGATTCGTTTACGACAAATGGGACTCAAAACCAATCGTTTCGGACACATTTTTATTTCTCATCTTCACGGTGACCATTGCTTTGGATTATTAGGATTAATTTCAACTTTTTCATTGCTTCATCGCACTGCTGAATTACATATTCATGCCCATCCTGACCTGGAAAAAATTATGGAAACGCAAATGAATTATTTTTGTTTGGGCATACCTTTTAAAGTAATATTCCATTCCTTTGATCCTGAAATCAATGCTTTGATCTACGAAGACCGTTCAATAAAGGTTTATACCATTCCTTTGAAACATAAAATACCCACTTGTGGCTTTTTGTTTGAAGAAAAACCACGGCAACGACACATTCTCCGTGAAATGATAGATTTTTACAAAATTCCTATTTCAAAAATTCCAAAAATAAAACAAGGAGAAGATTTTGTAACAGAAGAGGGTGAAGTTGTGCCGAATGAGAAGCTAACAGTTGAAAATATAAAGCCTGTCAGATTTGCTTATTGTTCTGATACCATGTATGATGAAAACATTATTCCGTTTATTCACGGAGTAGATTGTCTCTATCACGAAGCAACTTTTATGGAAGAAGATTCGGCTCGAGCAAAAAAGACTTTTCATTCCACTGCTCGTCAGGCGGCTGAAATTGCTAAAAAAGCAGAAGTTAAAAAACTGATTATTGGACATTATTCAGCTCGTTATACCGACCAAAGTTTGGTACTGAAAGAAGCATTGGAAGTGTTTGATCAAGCCATTTTGGGCGAAGATATGCAGAACTATGAATTTTAAAAATAAATTAACTTCTTACTATTATTGATTTTTTAGCTTGAATTATTTACCATTATGCGTATTGACATCATTTCAGCGGTTCCAGAATTACTCGAAAGTCCACTAAATCACTCTATTGTAAAAAGAGCCAAAGAAAAAGGAATCGTAGAAATTTACATTCATAATTTGCATGATTATACTACTGATAAACATCGAACGGTAGATGACTATGCTTTTGGTTTTAGTGCCGGGATGGTTCTAAAGATAGAACCAATTGATCGAGTAATTTCAAAACTTAAAAGTGAACGTAACTATGACCAAATCATTTATGTTACTGCTGATGGTAAAAAATTTACTCAACAAATGGCAAATCAACTTTCACTTTATGAGAATCTGATCATCCTATGTGGACATTATAAAGGTATCGATCAACGCGTACGGGAGCATCTAATTACGATGGAAATTAGCGTGGGTGATTTTGTTTTAACAGGCGGAGAATTGCCAGCTGCCCTCATTACAGATGCTATTGTACGATTATTGCCAGGTGCAATAAGTGACGAAACTTCAGCTTTGCTTGATTCTTTTCAGGATAATTTGCTCGCACCACCAGTTTATACCCGTCCAGCAGAATATAAAGGATGGAAAGTCCCCGATATTTTATTATCAGGAAATGAAGCCAAAATTCAGGAATGGTTGTATCAACAATCGGTTGAACGTACTCAAAAACTTAGACCTGATTTGTTAAATCCTGAATAAAATAATTTTATTTTCATTCCATTGACTTATCGATTATTTTTCCATAAAAGTTTATATGTTGAACACTACCGTTTTATCTGATTTGTAATCAGACATTTATTGCTTTAAAGTGGTTAACTTATTTCAAGCAACAATAAGTAAAAAAAATTTGTATTTCTTTGTGTAAATCTCAGTATTTCTCAGTGTAATAAATTATTCATTTTCACAAAATTCCACAGAGAAGTCATAGAGTTATGCGGACAAAAAATCTCAAAAACAAACAAAATAATAAAACATTTTTACTTTTTATCAAGAGAATTGAAGCAAAATCGCCGAAACAGTTAAAAAATCAAATATTCTTGAGACAAAAACTTAGTAAATTTTGTCCAAAGCTTCATAAACAAATGTTTGACTAACAAATAAATCTTTTAACCCACATTGCAGGGTATCCGTTCTCTGATTGTTAATAATAATCAAAATTTAAATGCTTTTCTGCAGAAATAGACCGTTTTTTCGCTAAAAATAGACCCTTTCAAGTTAATTTACTTTAAATT
>JAGPGD010000011.1 GCA_018056165.1 Paludibacteraceae bacterium
ACCAAAGTAAAGCATTTATTCCATCAGGGCAAAGGGGAAATGCTCTTTTTCTCCTTTGTCTTGAAAAATAATTTTTTCTTTACCTTTATTTCCCCTGAAAAAGTTGCATTAATTACTTGAATTTACGTGTTAATTTTGTAAGTTTCTGTTTTCTAACATTTTTTTGAAGCAATTTTTTTATATGGAACGAATTTTTTTAATCGGTTACATGGGCGCTGGAAAATCTACTGTGGGTGAACTTTTAGCACAAGCTCTTGGCTATGAATTTATTGATATGGATCATGAAATTGAAAAAAGAACACAACAAACTATCTCTAATATTTTTGCTGAGAAAGGTGAAAATGAATTCAGACAATTAGAATATAATTGTTTACATGAAATAGCTCAGCAAAATTGCGTTGTTATTTCAACTGGTGGTGGCGCACCTTGCTTTTTTAATAATTTGTCCTTTATGAAGGAGAATGGTTTGACCGTTTATTTAAAAGTGCCAGCAGAACAACTTAAAGAAAAACTTGAGATGTCCCAACATGACAAACGTCCTCTTATTTCTGGCAAAAAAGGTAATGATTTGTTGCAATATATTAAAAAAGGGCTGGCTGAAAGAGAACCTTTTTACCAACAAGCCACTCTCGTAGTAACAGGTACCTACGAAGAAATGGTAAACCAAATCCTGAATTATCTTTCCATGCATCAAAAAAACAATTAAAAAATTGAAGTAAAAGACTTCCCTTTTCACATGTTGCTGTTTTAACAAACAGTTGCTTTTTCAACTTTTTCAGAAGGAAAATGAGGAGTATTTACATCTATTTCTGAAATGGTCAATCGAGAACTAAAATAATTCATCCTCTTTCAATTTTTTTACATTTTTTTGATGCATTTTTTTATTAACTTTATCCTTCAAAAATTTTTTAGCTATTTTATTCATATTCAAAGACCCATTAGTTTGATTTATCATGAATTCTTTTGTTCATCTTCATGTTCATTCTCATTATTCCATTCTTGATGGGATGTCATCTATACCTGATTTGATTGAAAAGGCAATAGCCCACAATATGCCTGCCCTTGCTTTAACAGATCATGGCAATATGTTTGGAATCAAGGAATTTTACAATTATGTAAAGAAAAAAAATCAGCTTATTCTTGATAAAATTACCTCTTTAACTCAACAATTTCAAAATATTCAACTCACAGACGAAGAAAAAAAAGAAATTCAACTTCAAATAGATCAGGAAAAGAAAAATTTGTTTAAACCTATTATTGGATGTGAAACCTATGTAGCTCATCGTAGTCGGCATTTAAAGGAAACACCTGAAGATAGAAGTGGTTATCATTTAATTCTGCTGGCAAAAAACAAAACTGGTTATCACAATCTTTGTAAAATCATAACATTAGCTTATACAGAAGGAATGTATTATCGTCCCCGAATTGATAAAGAACTTCTTGAAAAATATAGAGAAGGATTAATTGCAACGTCGGCTTGTCTGGGTGGAGAAATCCATAAAAAAATAGAAAGTGGAAATCTTGCAGAAGCTGAAGAAGCCATTCTCTGGTACAAAAAAATTTTTGGAGATGATTTTTATTTGGAATTACAACGTCATCAAACAGAGAAACCCGGTGCCGATGTTACCACTTATGAAAAACAGAAAATCCAAAATGCTGAATTAATCAAATTGGCTCGAAAAACCAATACCAAACTTATAGCCACCAATGATGTGCATTTTGTAGAAGAAGAACATGCTGATGCACACGAGCGTTTGATTTGTCTAAGCACGGGTACAGATTTAGACGATCCTCAACGGATGCGTTATACAAAACAAGAATGGCTTAAAACGCCACAAGAAATGGCAGCTATTTTTGAAGATATTCCCGAAGCACTCAACAATACTTTGGAAGTTGCTGAAAAAGTAGAATTTTATGATATTGATTCAGCACCAGTAATGCCTCTTTT
The DNA here is from genome assembly GCA_018056165.1 of Paludibacteraceae bacterium. GTDB lineage: Bacteria > Bacteroidota > Bacteroidia > Bacteroidales > Paludibacteraceae > MVYY01. Next base: position 1,949 of record JAGPGD010000011.1, read on the forward strand.
CCCTATTCCAGAAGATTTTGCTACCGAAGCTGAATATCGTTCCAAATTTACTGAAGAAATGTTACGTCAGGAATTTGAAGAAAGTTTTGATCGTTTGGGTGGCTATAATAAAGTAGTGCGTATCAAACTGGAAGCGGATTATTTAACCAAACTTACACTGGCAGGTGCAGAGGAACGTTATGGAAAAAATTTACCTCCAGAAATTGAAGATCGTATCAATTATGAACTAAAAGTAATAAAAACAATGGGGTTTCCTGGTTATTTTCTTATCGTACAAGATTTTATTCAGGCAGCAAGAGATATGGGCGTTGCCGTTGGCCCAGGACGAGGTTCAGCAGCAGGATCGGTAGTAGCTTATTGTTTGAAAATAACCGATATTGATCCGCTGAAATACGATTTGCTTTTTGAACGTTTTCTTAACCCTGACCGAATTTCTATGCCCGATATTGATATTGATTTTGATGACGATGGAAGAAATCAGGTATTACATTGGGTTACTGAAAAATATGGAAAAAACAGAGTGGCTCATATTATTACTTTTGGAACGATGGCGGCAAAAATGGCTATTAAAGATGTGGCACGTGTCCAGAAATTACCTCTTTCGGAAGCTGAACGTCTGACAAAATTAATTCCTGACAGATTACCTGATACTCCTGATGGGAAAAAATTAAAAGTAAACTTATCCAATTGTTTTGAGTTCGTTCCAGAAATTCAAGTGGAGTTGGATTCCTCCAATAAAAATATTGTAGAAACTCTTAAATATGCGGAAATGCTCGAAGGCACTGTTCGTCAGACAGGAGTTCATGCTTGCGGCGTGATTATTGGAGCCGATGATTTAAGTAATTTTATTCCTTTAAGTACAGCCGAAGATAAAGATACAAAGGAAGAAATTTTAGTCACTCAATATGAAGGTTCAGTGATTGAAGAAGTAGGATTGATAAAAATGGACTTCTTGGGATTGAAAACTCTTTCCATCATCAAAGATACGATAGAAAATATAAAAAAATCAAAAGGCATTGAGATAGATATTTCTTCTATTCCTATTGATGATCCTGAAACATATCAATTATTCAGTAAAGGACAAACAATTGGAACTTTTCAATTTGAATCTCCTGGTATGCAAAAATACTTGCAAGCCTTGCAACCTACTCAGTTTGAAGATTTAATTGCCATGAATGCATTATATCGGCCTGGACCTATGCAATATATTCCTCAATTCATCAAAAGAAAACATGGTCTCGAAAAAATTGAATATCCTTTTCCAGTGATGGAAAAAAGGCTAAAAGAAACGTATGGTATCACCATTTATCAGGAACAGGTAATGCTTTTGAGTGTTGATTTAGCAGGTTTTACACGAAGTGAAGCTGATGAGCTTCGTAAAGCTATGGGCAAAAAGTTGAACAACAAAATGGAAGCCTTGAAAGAAAAATTCATTATCGGTTGTCAAAAAAATGGTTATGGACCATTAGAAAAAATAGAACAAATATGGAATGACTGGATAGAATTTTCAAACTATGCTTTTAACAAATCACATGCTACCTGTTATTCGTTGATTGCTTATCAGACAGCTTATTTGAAAGCACATTATCCAGCAGAATTTATGGCAGCCAACCTGTCAAGAAATAAAGATAACATTGATGAGATAAGAAAATTCATGGATGAATGCAAAAATATGGGTATCAATGTACTGGGTCCTGATATAAACGAAAGTGATTTGACTTTTTCTGTAAATGAAAAAGGAGATATTCGTTTTGGACTGGGTGGCATAAAAGGCGTTGGCGAAGGTGCTGTCACTAATATCATCAATGAGCGAAATTCACATGGAAAATTTAAAAGTATTTTTGACTTTGTAGAACGCGTCAATCTTTCTGCTTGCAATAAGCGAACCTTTGAAAGTCTTGCCTTGGCAGGAGCTTTTGATAGCTTAAATGATATTCAGCGAGAACAGTTTTTTGTTGAGAATAGTAAAGGCGAACAAGTTTTGGAAAGCCTTATTAAATATGGGAACAAATTTCAGATAGATAAATCAATGAATCATAATACTTTATTTGGACTTTTTGATGAGATTGAAATTGCCAAACCCGAAATTCCTTTTGCTCCTCAATGGTCGTCGCTTGTCCGTTTAAATAAAGAAAAAGAATTAATTGGAATATACCTTTCTGCTCATCCTCTCGATGAATATGAATTTGAAATTAATTATCTTTGCAATACAACAACCAGCGATTTAAAAAATCTTAACGAACTGACAGGTAAAACGTTGAAATTAGCAGGAATTGTAACCAGTATTCGTCATGCTACTTCCAGAACAGGAAAGCCTTATGGTGTTTTTACTTTAGAAGATTATAACGGCTCGTATGAATTTGTACTTTATGGTAATAACTATATTGATTTTCAAAAATATATGATAAAGGATTTGTATCTTTTTATTCAGGCTACCGTTCAGGAAAAATATGCGGATAGCAATTACCGTAAAAAAAGCAATTTTACTTCATCAGAACTTGAATTAAAAATACAAAAAATTGATTTATTACAAGATATAAAAAATAAAATAATAAATTCACTCACTTTAATGATTCCATTACAAGAATTGACAAATGATCTGGCTCAGCAACTCACAGATGTTGTTCTTCAAAATAAAGGAAATATTAATTTATATATCCAAGTATTTGATGATCAGAATGTCGCTAATAAAATCAATTTCTTTGCAAGACGACATAAAATTGAAATGAATTCCACAGTTTTTCAATTTTTGAAAGAAATTAAAAAAAATGGAAAATTCGATTTCCAAGTCAATTAAATTTTGTCAGATGAAGCGATTTCAATCTGGGAGTTCATTAAGTTTTTCCCAATAAAATAAAAATGATAATAGAGTTTTAAAAACAATTTATTTAGAAATTCGTTAATAAATTATTGATCAAACAATTAAAATTATAAAATTATGGCATTAGAATTTACAGACGAAAATATTAAAGAAATTATTAATAATGGTAAACCGGTAGTTATTGATTTTTGGGCAGAGTGGTGTGGTCCCTGTCGTATGATGTCACCTATCATTGAAGAGTTGGCTCATGAATATGAAGGAAAAGTAGAAATAGGGAAACTGAATGTGGATGAAAATAGTGAGACAACTGAGGAATATGGCATTATGAATATTCCGACACTTTTGTTTTTTAAAAATGGTCAAATTGTTGATAAACAGGTTGGTGCAACACAAAAAAGTGTTCTGGTAAAAAAAATTGAAGCACTTCTTTCCTGAAATTTCGGAAAAAGTTTATAACTTATTTCTCCATCTGTTTTCCGCACTTTTTCTATATGCTAATGTTAAGACATTAGACATTATTTCGATTAATTTTATATAGCACTGTTATTCAGTGTAATTCTTAAATTGTGTAGTCCGCAAGCAAGTTCCATGACTAAATCGTAAAAAACTCCTCATGAGGGTAGAGAAAAATGCTCTCAATTAACCTGAAATTTTTAGACAAAACTTTGTGAGTTTAAAACTATAATCTTAAGTTTGAATCCTATTACTAACATAAGTTCTTCTTCATAACCTTGTAAAATTTGACAAATAAAAATATTTTTTGCACACTTTTGGAATTCTACCTGCTAAAGGAGCAAACTATTTTTTTTCTAAAAGTAGTTGTAAATTAAACGTTTTTATTTATTAAGTTTCATCCTATAATTTTTATGAAAATGAAAAAGATTTTTACTTTTCTATTCATTTGTATGTTTTTCTTTATGTCTTCTTCCCTTCGGTCACAGCCTTTTGCCTATGGAGCAGATGTGAGCTGGGTAACAGAAATGGAAGAAGCTGGAAAAAAATTCTTTTCTTCGGACGGAAGTGAAATGGAATGTATGACTTTATTAAAAAGTTTGGGGATAAATTCCATTCGATTAAGGGTTTGGGTTAATCCTCCAGATGGTTGGTGTAATGCACAAGACGTATTAACTAAAGCTATTCGTGCCAACAACTTAGGTTTACGGCTTATGATCGATTTTCATTATAGTGACACATGGGCTGATCCAGGTAAACAGACAAAACCTGTAGCATGGTCTTCATTATCTTTTGAAGATTTAAAAACAGCTCTTGCCAATCATACTATTGAAGTACTTACTTTACTAAAAGATAATGATATTACACCAGAATGGGTACAAATAGGCAACGAAACTGGCGACGGCATGCTTTGGGAAGATGGAAGAGCTTCAAAAAACATGAAAAACTATGCTGAACTTACCACTACTGGCTATAATGCAGTAAAGTCTGTTTTTCCAACTACCAAAGTAATTGTCCATCTCCAAAATGGTTACGATAATAATTTATATCAGTGGATTTTTGACGGATTAAAAAATAATGGTGGAAAATGGGATGTAATAGGTATGTCAGTCTATCCCTATTGGTACAAAACAAAAAATGACTGGCAAAATTGTAATATTGACTGCTTAAATAACATGAATGACTTGGTGAACAGATACGGGAAAGAAATAATGGCAGTTGAATGTGGAATGGATTGGTATCAGCCCGAAATTTGTAAAAATTTTCTTTCCGATCTGATAACAAAAACAAAAAGCGTTTCTAATGGAAAAGGATTAGGAGTGTTTTATTGGGAACCAGAATGTTACAATAATTGGAATGGTTATACAATGGGGGCATTTGACAATAGTGGAAGACCCACCGTAGCACTTGATGCTTTTAAAGAAGCTGCTGCTTCAGTCATTTCACCCAAAAATAAACCAAAATGGATTTTCAAGCCAAATACTCATACTCTTTTGTTTGAAAATAAACAAGAAAGAATTTCTATTTTTCAAATGAATGGAAGATTGGTAAACTCATTTTTTGCTACTAATACAATTTCGTTGAATGACCTGCAAAACGGCATTTATATTGTGAAAGCTGTTAGCTATAAAAATGAAAAACCTGAAATTTTCAAACTGGTAAAATAATAAAAATCTGCTACTCATTAAATCAAAGAAAATTACTACCTTTGCAAGTAATTTTAACATTCTTGCAATTATTTTTAATTGAATTATAACTTATTGATACATAATTTTTAAACAAATTATCAAATGAAAGTTTTAAAATTCGGTGGTACTTCTGTGGGCTCGGCTGAACGAATGAAAAAAGTGGCAGAGCTTATTTCAAATGACGAACAGAAAATTGTTGTATTATCAGCCATGTCAGGAACTACTAACAGCCTGCTGGAAATTGCAGATTATTTTTACAAAAATAATGTAGATGGAGCATTGGAACATATTATTGCTCTGGAAAATAAATATTTTGATGTCGTTGAAGAATTATATCAAACCAAAAAGAAAAAATCAGAAGCAAAAGATATTCTCAAATCTCATTTTGATTATTTGCGTTCATTTGCTAATGCCGTTTTTACTTTATTTGAAGAAAAGGCTGTAGTAGCACAAGGTGAATTACTTTCTACCAACTTATTTCAACTTTATCTGGAAGAAATTGGAGAAAATAGCATTCTTTTGCCCGCTCTGGATTTTATGCGATTGGACAAAAATGGTGAACCTGATACCGAATACATCAAAATGCACTTATTGGAATTATTGAAAGCCAATCCAGGTTTCAAAATCTACCTTACGCAAGGCTTTATTTGCCGTAATTGTTATGGAGAAATTGATAATTTACAACGTGGTGGAAGTGATTATACCGCTTCATTAATTGGTGCAGCGGTTGAAGCAGAAGAAATTCAAATATGGACAGATATTGATGGTTTGCACAACAATGACCCGCGTTATGTAAAAAATACAAAAGCCATTCCAATGCTTAATTTTGAAGAAGCAGCAGAATTAGCTTATTTTGGAGCCAAAATTTTGCATCCAACATGTATTCTGCCTGCAAAACTTGCCAATATTCCTGTGCGTTTACTCAATACATTACAGCCTGAAGCTCCAGGAACTCTTATTTCAACACAAATCAATAAAGGTAAAATTGAAGCAGTTGCTGCAAAAGATGGTATCACAGCCATTAAAATCAAATCAGGAAGGATGCTCTTAGCATATGGTTTTTTACGAAAAGTGTTTGAAATTTTCGAATCATATAAAACACCAATTGACATGATTACTACTTCAGAAGTCGGCGTTTCTGTAACAATAGACAATACAAAATATCTGGAAGAAATTGTAAACGACTTAAAAAAGTTAGGAACTGTTTCTGTAGATAAGGATATGGTTATTGTTTGTGTGGTGGGTGACTTATTTTATGAAAACGTAGGTTTTCAAGCTCAAGTAGTGGAAGCTTTAAAGGATATACCTATCCGAATGATTTCTTACGGCGGCAGTAATTACAATATTTCTTTTCTCATTAAAAAAGAAGATAAGGGTAAAGCGCTGAACGCTTTAAGTGATGCTCTTTTCAATTAAAAAAGTAATGTTGATATAAAAAGTATTGGCTCTTTCTTTTTAAAAATTATGATCAAAGCACAATATCCCATAGAAAAATTTTCAAAATTACAGACTCCGTTTTATTATTACGATCTGGATATTCTACGCAAAACTTTACAGGAAGTGAACAAGCAGATTCAAAAAAGTGATTATATTGTTCATTACGCCATAAAAGCCAATGCTAATCCGGCTTTACTTCACGAAATAAAAGATACAGGATTTGGAGCAGACTGTGTAAGCGGAGGAGAAATAAATGCTGCAATAAAAGCAGGTATTCCTACTTCAAATATTGTGTTTGCTGGGGTTGGAAAAACAGATTGGGAAATAAATCTTGCATTGGACAAAGACATTTTTTGTTTCAATGTAGAATCTATTCCCGAGCTTGAAGTAATTAATCAGTTAGCCAAAGCAAAAGGAAAAATTACAAACATTGCTTTGCGTCTCAATCCAAACATCAATCCTCATACGCATCACTATATTACCACAGGATTGGAAGAAAATAAATTTGGCATTAATCTCTCTGATCTGGACGAAGTAATGAATTTGCTTCCTAAACTGAAAAATTTAAAACTCATTGGCGTTCACGCACACATTGGCTCTCAAATAACCGATATGAGCTCTTTTAAAAGCTTATGCATAAGAATCAATGAAATTCAGCAATATTTTTTTGCAAGAAGAATCATTCTCGAACACGTAAATGTTGGCGGTGGATTAGGTGTTAATTACGAACACCCTAACCATTTTCCCATTCCCGACTTTGAAAGTTATTTTAATGTATTTCGGCAACATTTGCTGTTGCAGCCGCAACAAATTCTCCATTTTGAATTGGGACGATCCATTGTTGCCCATTGTGGCAGTTTGATTTCAAGAGTAACTTTTGTAAAAAAAGGAGCTACAAAAAAGTTTGCTATTCTGGATGCTGGTTTTACCGATTTAATTCGTCCAGCGTTGTATCAAGCTTATCATCGCATTGAAAATCTTACTTCCGATTTACCGGAAGAAGAATACGATGTAGTGGGACCGATTTGCGAATCGTCCGATGTTTTCGCAAAAAATTATCCCATGAATCAAGTTAGAAGAGGCGATTTGATTGCTTTGCGTTCTGCTGGTGCTTATGGCGAAAGCATGGCTTCACAATATAATTTGCGACCTTTACCAAAAACATATACTTCCGATCAACTTTTATTGGAAGATAATTAAGATATTAATAAACAATGATTGTCCAATAAATCTATTTTATTCTGTAATGTTTTTTCAATGGAAATATTTAACATTTATTTTTCTCGGGCTGAATTATATTTTTTAGGTGGATTACTATTAACTTTTATTTATCAGATTTATTTTTATTTCCATTACATCAATGGCGTTATTCATTACAGAAAAAAAATTCAACATCAGAAAGTATCTTTTCTCGAAAAACAGCCGCCCGTTTCGGTAATTATTTGTGCAAAAAATGAAGCGGAAAATTTAAGCAAATTTTTGCCTGCCATTTTAGAACAGGATTATCCTGATTTTGAAGTTATTGTCATTAATGATGGTTCTGTTGATGATACCGACATTTTGTTGGGAGCATTCAGTAAGAAATATCCCAACTTACGAACCACTTTCGTTCCACAGGAAGCACAAAACCTCAGCACCAAAAAATTAGGAATTACGTTAGGTGTAAAAGCTGCAAAAAATGATTTGCTTCTCTTCACCGACGCTGACTGCGTGCCAGCAAGTGACCAGTGGATAAAATTAATGGTGCGAAACTTTTTACCTGATATTGAATTTGTTTTAGGATACAGTGGTTATTCTTCTCAAAAAGGTTTTCTCAATCAATTAATCACTTACGATACGTTATTTATTGGTTTGCAATATATGGGCATGGCACTGGCAGGGAAACCTTATATGGGAGTAGGTAGAAATCTGGCATACAGGAAGCAAACTTTTTTTGATCAGAATGGCTTTGCTTTCAGTTTAAATCTTCTTGCTGGCGATGATGATCTGATGGTAAACCGGGCTGCCAATAAAAAGAATACTCGTGTAGAAATTTCCCCTGAAAGTATTACCTGGTCTCGACCAAAAACTACTTTCAAAAGCTGGTATCAGCAAAAAAGGCGGCATCTCTCCGTATCATCGGCTTATACTAAAAAAAGTAAATGGAGATTAATGTTAGAACCTCTGACACGTGGTTTGTTTTATATTTTATTGATTGTTACTTGTATTGTTGGAAATAACATTACAAAAATTTTTGCTGTTTTTCTATTTTTGGTTCGATATGCAATTCAAATTACTATTATAAATCGTTCAGCCCGACATTTTAAAGAACGTCAATATTTTCTTACGCTGCTTGTTTTTGATCTTTTGCTTCCCTTAATTCCTTTGTCTATTTTAGCAACAAACAGAAAATTAAGCAGATATAATAAAAAATGGTAGTAAAAAAATCAAAAAATTTCTTTTGAAGGATTTACTTTAAAGAAAGTAAAATTTACTTTTCCGTAGCTTCGTTGTTCTACAAAATGAGGATGGTGTTGGAAATTGTATTTTGCCGAATGTTCAAGCACGAAAATCCCATTGGGCTTTAGCAAATGATAAGAAAAAATAAGATCAGGAATTTCAGCAATATTTTTCAGTAAATAAGGAGGATCAGCAAAAATCATATCATATTGTGCGTGTGTAGAGGCAATATATTTGAAAACATCTGTTCTGAAAAGAAAAAGATTATCAATTTTCAAATCACTGACAACTTTTCTAATAAAAGCACATTGATTCTTATCTGTTTCAATGCTCACTACCTTATTGCAGCCACGCGAAACAAATTCAAATCCAATACCTCCAGTCCCTGCAAACAAATCCAGTACATCAATTCCTTCCAAGTCAATTCTATTTATCAATAAATCGAACAAGCCTTCCTTTGCAAAATCAGTAGTAGGTCGCGCTGAAATATTTATCGGTGCATAAATTTTCCTACCTTTATATTTTCCACTGATAATTCTCATATTTATTCCCTCTTTTTCTCTATAATTTCACAATGCTTCATATATTTTTGTGCTAAATTATATAATTTTGAATGACGCTTTTCATAATTGAACAATCTTATTTTACAACCATCAATATCAAAAGAAAGTTCTTCTATCACCCGCAATAGATAATAAACAAAGTCCTCAGGAGTTTGAAATACAAAACTATTTATTAACATCAACTGATTGTTTTCAATAGCAACTACATCCATTAAATGCTCTCGAAGATACACATTCAAATTTTCCTCCTTATTTGTATAAGCTTGTAAATTAATTAAAAATTGGGTAATATGATGTTCAATATTCAACTTTGGAAAAAATTGTTCGAAAACTTCATATATAATGCTCGGCACAGAAAAAATGTTTACAGTTTCAAAAGAAGCAATCGGATTAGATAACACTATTTCATTTTTTTCTTTTTTATGATGAAAGTAAAACAAACTCTCAGCCTCTACCTTTTTAAAAATCATTTGAGGAACAACAGAATAACGATTTGATTCATAAGTTAATTTAACGTTGTGATAAGGAAGTTGCATTTCCGGTTCTTTCAGCAAAAGGGGAATCAACTCCTCTTTGTTCATGACAAAAAGAGGAGCTTTTATATTTTTCAACGAAATCAAACGTTTTTGATCATCATAGACAAAGAAAGAAAATCCATTCGGCTTTTGCCGAATGGATAAATTATATAGATTACTCTTTTTAAAAAATTTCTCTTGAGAAGATATGTTTTCAGAAAGCATGTTACATGTTTGTAACTGGAAATTATTCCCAGTTCCCAGCATTATTGTTCGGCTCAACAATAGAACCTACCTTTAAGCCAGGATATTTGTTTAATTTCTTAGCACGATCAATTAAGTTGAGCAGTTCTTGTCGGTTCAAATCATGTAAATAAGTTTCATAAGGTGCACATGCCTCAAATAAGGGGATTCTAATTCCCGATTTATTTACATAATCATTATTTACTCTTAATTCAAATTTTTTACCTTGAGAATAAGGTATATAACATATTTGATCGATAGTTTGACGGGTATAATTAGGAAATACCTCTTCTAAAAGATCCACTTTTATTGTATCCCGACGAAAATTTTGCAAACCATATTTTTCAATTTCCTGTTTATTTCCTCGACGAACAATTTGAGCTGCTTTTTCCTCTGTTAAGCCTGCTTCGAGCTGTTCATCAGTAAGGAAACCTTCTTTTAATACAATTTTCTTCTTTGCTGTCTTTAGAAAATTTATCAAAGTATCAAAACTTGCCGTATATCTTCCGTTTTGTTCTTTAAATTCAACTTCAGCTTTACGAATTTCTATTAACCGTTGAATTACATCTTTCTCCCTTTGAGCCCTTATCCTCTCAAAATTAATAGGAGTAAGAATACTCATCACACATAAATAAGCTAAAAAAATAGCAGCAAGTGATAATAAAACTTTAATGGTTGTTTTCATGTTTAATAAATGTAATTTAAATTTATGAAATATGGTTTTAAAATATTTTTTTTACCTTAATTATAATAATTGCAAATTTAAAAAAGAAAATTAAATATACCATTTTCTTTTATCAATTTTTTTTATTTTTTCTTTTAATGCTATTTTTTACCATTTTTTCAATTATTTTTTTGACTTTAACTCAAAAGATGTGTTATACATCTGTAATAAGTTTGCAAAACCGAAATTTTTTAAATAAATAAGCTATATATCTTTAAACAACATATAAAGATTTTTTGAAACAAATTTGATATGACTTCTTATTCAACATTACCCGTTTCAGTTTTATATGGAAAAGTCTTACAAGCCAGTGAAAATCTTTTTAGCTTCACAGAGCGAAAAGAAATAAAAAATATACTGAAACAGTATTGCAAAAGCTACCCTTCGTTATTTGTAAAAAATAATGATTCAATAGAAGACAAACTGTCTGTTATCCAAATTCTTTTAACAGAAATAGGTTTAGGAAAAGAAATGGTAATCAGCATTTTATTTTTTGATGTTTTAAAGGAAGGACTTATCAGTATTTCTGAAATTGAACAGAAATTTCATATAAAAATTTCTCCCATTATAGAGGGGCTGGAAAAAGTCAATGAACTATACAGCAAAAAAACAACTCTTGAGACAGAAAATTTTAGTCAATTTCTTTTATCGGTTGCAAAAGATGTTCGTGTCGTATTGATTCTGATTGTTCAAAAATTATATACTTTACGCACACTCGAAAAATTTTCTGTTGAAAAGCAACAAGAAATAGCTCAGGAATGTGCAGTGTTATATGCTCCTTTAGCTCATCGATTGGGGTTATACAAAATTAAAAGTGAATTAGAAGATCTGGCATTAAAATATACTAATCGCGAAGTTTACAAAGAAATTGCCAATAAATTAAATGAGACTAAACGCTCACGCGATCAATACATTGCAGAATTTATTGCTCCTCTTGAAGAAAAACTTCGTCAAGAAATTGAATATCCATTTGAAATTAAAGGAAGAACAAAATCTATTTTTTCCATTTACAATAAAATAAAAAAACAAAATACTACTTTTGAAAATATCTATGATTTGTTTGCCATTCGTATTATTCTTGATGTTCCGCTTGAAAAAGAAAAAATGATTTGCTGGCAAGTTTATTCTATTGTAACAGATATGTATCAACCTAATCCTAAACGATTGCGTGATTGGATTTCTATTCCTAAATCTAATGGTTATGAGAGTCTTCATATTACGGTATTAGGACCACAAAATAAATGGATCGAAATACAAATTCGCACCACACGGATGAATGAAATTGCGGAGAAAGGATTAGCAGCCCACTGGAAATATAAAGGTATCCAGAGTGAATCTGAAATGGATAAATGGTTAAAAAATATTCGTGATATACTTGAAAATCCACAATTAAATGCTATTGACTTGCTGGATGAGTTTAAACTGAATTTGTACGATAAGGAAGTTTTTGTTTTTACTCCTACTGGAGAATTATTACGGTTCCCCAAAGGTGCAACAGTACTTGATTTTGCATTTTATATTCATACCAATTTGGGTTTGAAATGCACAGGAGCTCTAATTACCAACAATACTTATCAGGAAAAAAATGTACCACTTAAATATGTTCTTAAAAATGGAGATCAAGTAAAAATACTTACTTCGGCAACGCAAAAGCCGAGTGCCGAATGGTTAAATATCGTTGCTACCTCAAAAGCCAAAGCAAAAATTCGTCAAGCATTAAAAGAAATTCAATACAAAGATGCAGTTATCGGACGAGAAACACTTTTGCGACGTTTCAAAAATTGGAAAATTGAGCTGGATGAAGGTAAAATTTCTCGTCTGGCAAAGAAAAAAGGATATAAGACAGTAAGTGATTTTTATCAGGAAATTGCACAGGAAAAACTTGATCTTTTGGCTCTTCGGGATACCTATTTGGAGATGGAAAAGCATGAAGCTCAGCAAAATGTAACGGAAACACGAAGTGCTGAGAATTTCATAAAAGAGCCGCCCGTTATTGAAACCTCTATCAAAGAAAAAGAAGATATTTTAATTATTGATCAAAATTTAAAAGGAATTGATTATACGCTGGCAAAATGTTGTCAACCAATTTATGGAGATGAAATTTTTGGATTTGTGTCTGTTGGGGGTGGCATCAAGATTCACAGAGTAGATTGTCCCAATGCACCTGAATTGTATTCAAAATTTGGTTACAGAATTGTAAAAGCTCAATGGTCAGGACAATCAGGTGGCACTCAATATCCCATTACTTTACACGTTATTGGGAAAGATGATATTGGCATCGTAACCAACATTACTTCTTTAATTGACAAGGAAAAAAACATTGTGTTACGCTCTATTTCCATTGATTCAAAAGCAGGACTTTTTATTGGAAACCTGACTATTATGGTTAATGATGCTCACGATTTAGATGGCATTATGAAAAAAATCAGCATGATAAAAGGAATTGTAAATGTTTCACGAATAAAAACCATTAATAAGTATAACTCATAAAAAATTTAAGAAATGTTTTCAGGAATAATTGAAGAAGCTGCTCCAGTAGTGGCATTAAAAAAAGAAGAAGGAAATCTGCACATTACCATGAGCTGTTCTTTTGTAAATGAATTGACTATTGACCAAAGTATTGCTCACAATGGCGTTTGCTTGACAGTGGTTTCAAAAACCGATGATAGTTATACAGTAACTGCCATTCAGGAAACACTTGATCGAACAAATCTGGGAGAACTGGTTTGTGGAAACGAAGTAAATCTGGAACGCAGTTTACTTTTAACGGAACGACTGGACGGACATATTGTGCAGGGACACGTGGATACTACTGCTGTTTGTACCGCTATTGATGAAGTAGAAGGAAGCTGGTATTTTACGTTCGAATACCAATTTGATCCCGAAATGGCGAAACGCGGTTATCTTACTGTAGATAAAGGTTCAGTTGCTGTGAATGGTGTAAGTCTTACTGTTTGCAATCCAACCGATAACTCTTTTCAGGTAGCCATCATTCCTTATACTTATGAACATACTAACTTCCATCAAATAAAAGTAGGTACTATGGTTAACATTGAATTTGACATTATTGGCAAATATATCAGCCGATTGATGAAGTACAATGTTTGAGATTCTCACAGTTGTTATCAAACCAAAAGCTTGCAATGATTGTTATAGGTAGTAAAATGTAGAAGATTGAATTGACTACCTATGGATAAATTAAGAAAACAAATCAAAGAATCTTTCTTTAATCCAATTTATCATTTCTTTCCGCTAATCGTTTTCCTGATAGTAGATAATGTGGCGGGAAGAAATTGGGCATGGTCAATTGCTATCCCTTTATTCCTTATACTTACAATTTATCTTTTTATCGCTTATAACCAACTTTTTGTCTGGTATTTTTTTTCTGCTTTTATTTTTCTTGCCGTAAGTCTGAGTGCAATTTTTACTTTCTTATCAGAAAAATGGCTATTCCTTTCACCCATTATAGATGATTTAGTTTGCTGTCTATTTTTAGGTTTGACATTGTTATTTCGTTCCTTCATTGAAAAAAAAATCAATGCAAGAACTCCGAAATTTTTACCCATGAAAAACAATTTTGAAGAATATTTTAATTTCATTCAATCTTTATTTCTAATCATTTCCGGTTATCTTCTCTTTTATTTCATTATTTATCAATTCCCAACAATAAAAGAAAATATCTATTTAGAATTACTTCAAATAATTTATATTGGAGCAATTGTTTTTCTGCTGGTTTTTGAATTTTGCCGTGTCCAAATTGTTCGCCATAAACTATTAAAAGAAGAATGGTGGCCTATTGTAAACGAACAGGGAAAAATTGTTGGAAATGTTCAACCTCTGGTAAGTTTAAAAATTGAAAAAAAATACATGCATCCTATTATTCGAATTTTATTTATTAAAGAAAATATGATTTTTCTGCAAAAAAACTGTGAAAATGATTTAATTTTTCCCTGTTTATGGGATGCTGCCATTTCTAATCATATCCGCACGGGAGAAACAATTGAAGATTGTATTGAAAGAACAGCAGAAGAAAAATATGGATTAAAAGATTTGAAGCCTTTTTTCCTTTCAAACTATATTCATCGTACTGAAAATGAACAACATTATGCTTTTCTTTTTATTGCTTGCAATGTAAATAACATAGAGCCTAATTATCAAAAAGTAAATCAAGCTAAATGGTGGACACTGCAACAAATAGAAGAAAACCTATCGGCAGGAATATTTACCCAAAATTTTATCATCGAATACAATTTATTACAACGTAGCGGAGTATTTGAAAATAAAATATGTAACTGCGAATGTAAACTAAAAGAATTGTTTTCTTAATATCAATTGCCCTGAATTTCTTCCCATCATCTTCGGTGAAGGAAATATTATCTTAACTTTGCATTGTTTAATTTTATTCATATAAAATGAAAGCAATATGACAACATTAGTAGATCGTTTTTTAAAATATGTAGAATTTACCACTACTTCTGATGAAAACACCAATTTAACCCCCAGCACACCTGGTCAACTGGCACTTGCTCATTATCTGGTAAAAGAATTAAAATCAATAGGACTAAAAGATGCTGAAGTGGACAAAAATGGTTATGTAATGGCTACTTTACCTGCCAATATTGATAAAGAAATTCCTACCATTGGTTTTATTGCTCATCTGGATACCAGCCCCGATATGAGTGGCAAAAATGTAAAACCAAAAATTATCAAAAATTATGATGGGAAAGATATTCTGCTGAATGAAGAAAAGCTGATTGTTTTTGAAACAGAAAAATTTCCTGAAATTCTTCAATATATTGGTCAAGATATTATTGTTACTGATGGAACCACGCTGTTAGGAGCTGATGACAAAGCTGGAATTGCAGAAATTATTTCGGCTATGGAGTATCTTGTTGACCATCCTGAAATTAAACATGGAAAAATCCGTATTGCTTTCACTCCTGATGAAGAAATCGGGAAAGGAGTAGATTATTTCAATGTAAAAAAATTTAATGCACAATGGGCTTATACTATCGATGGAGGAGAAATTGGAGAATTGCAATATGAAAATTTCAATGCAGCTTCTGCCAAATTGACTTTTAATGGTTTGAATGTCCATCCGGGTTATGCCCGTCATAAAATGAAAAATTCTATTCGCATTGCTCAACAATACATGAGCATGCTTCCCCGACACGAAACGCCCGAACATACAGAAGGTTATGAAGGTTTTTACCATATTACCAATATAGAAGGCACCGTTGAAAAAACTACATTAAACTGCCTTATCCGTGACCATGATCGCGATAAATTCGAAAGAAGAAAAAAGGAATTACAACATCTTGTCAATAAAATAAATGCTGAATTTGGCGAAAATACAGCAATTATTGAATTAAAAGATCAATATTACAACATGCGTGAAAAAATAGAGCCCGTAATGTATATCATTGATATAGCTTCACAAGCCATGAAAGAAGTTGGTGTAACCCCGAAAATTTCTCCGATTCGTGGTGGCACCGACGGAGCACGACTTTCTTATATGGAACTCCCCTGCCCTAACATTTTTGCAGGAGGACATAATTTTCATGGACGTTTTGAATACCTTCCCATTCCTTCTATGGAAAAAGCCATGATGGTTATTGTAAAAATTGCAGAACTGGTTGACAATCAAGAAAATATTTCTCAATAATTTTATCAAAAATCATTTTTTAATACAAAAAACTTTAACAATTATTGAGTTAATCCCTTTAAAATAAAAAATCATTTTTATTCATTTTTCAGAAAAAATTCAAAATCAAAAAATTCATCAATGAAAACCACTCCATTTACTCATTTTCATCTTGAGCTTGGGGCTAAAATGCAAGAATTTGCCGGTTATAATATGCCTATTGAATATAGCAGTATCAGCGATGAACATCTGGCGGTTCGTCAGAAAGTCGGTGTTTTTGATGTTTCACACATGGGCGAAATTCTTGTAAAGGGACCGAAAGCGTTAGCCTTTCTTCAAAAAATGACAACCAACGATGTTGCTTCTTTGCCTCTTGGTAAAGCTCAATATTCCTGTTTTACTAACGAGGCAGGTGGAATAATAGATGATTTGTTGGTTTATCATATAGAGCCTGAAAAATATTTATTGGTCATCAATGCTGCTAATGTTGAAAAAGATTGGGAATGGTGTGTTTTAAATAACAGCGAAAATGCTGAAATAGAAAATATTTCAGATCAGGTAGCTCAGTTAGCCGTACAAGGTCCTTTAGCTGTCCAAGTCATTCAAAAACTAACATCTATTCCTTTATCAGAAATTCCTTATTATCATTTTACGATAGGAAAAGTTGTTGAAATAGAACCAGTTCTCTTATCTAATACAGGTTACACTGGAGCTGGCGGTTTTGAACTATATTTCTCGCCTGAATATGCTGATAAAATATGGAATGCACTTTTTGAAGCAGGGAAAGAATTTGGTATTCAGCCTATCGGGCTTGGTGCTCGCGATACTTTACGCCTCGAAAAAGGATTTTGCCTGCATGGTAATGATATTGATGAAACTACCACTCCATTAGAAGCAGGATTGGATTGGATTACCAAATTTCTCCCGGAAAAAAATTTTATTGGTCAAGCTGCACTTGAAAAACAAAAACAAAAAGGTATTCAACGCAAATTAATAAGATTTGAGCTGTTAGAAAAAGGTATTCCCCGTCATGGATACGATATATTAAACCAACATAATGAAATAATTGGGAAAGTAACTTCGGGAAGTTTTATTCCAGGTGACAAAACCGGAATTGGAATGGGATATATAAAAACAGACTATGCGAAAAAAAATACTGAAATTTATATTCAAATCAGAAACAAAAGTTTACCAGCAAAAATTGTAAAATAAAAATTTAAAAGCTGCTTTTCTGAAGAAAAAAGGCAGCTTTTTACTTAGTTTTTCAATATTATTTAACTTACCTTCCCACTATTTTTTTGTTCTTCCAGCATGGCATCAATTACAGCAATGGTTGTCATATTGACAATATCACGCACTGAGCTTTCTACATCCAGAATATGAATAGGTTTATTCAAACCCATCTGAATCGGTCCTATTGATTCGGCCAGACCTATTTCCAGCAATAATTTATAAGCACTGTTTGCCGAACTTAAATTAGGGAAAATTAAGGTATTTACGTCCTTTCCTGCTAATTTGGAGAAAGGATATTTTCTATCACGTAATTCTTTATCCAGAGCAAAATTAACCTGCATTTCACCATCAACAATCATTTCCGGATATTCTCTGTGCAAAGTGGCGACCACTTCATGAACACTTGCCGGGCTGCCTTGCTTATCGGAACCAAAATTGGAATAAGACAACATCGCCATTACTGGTTCATGAGCAAAAAGTTTTACAGTTCGATAAGTCAATTTTGCAATATCCAGTAGTGTCTCAGTAGAAGGATGGCGATTAAAGAGTGTATCAGCCAGGAAAAAAGTTCCTTTTTTGGTATTCATAATATGAAGAGCTGCAATATTTTTTGATCCTTCACGAATGCCAATCACGTCTTTAGCTGCTTGAATAGCATCGGCATATTTTGTATAAACGCCTGTGATCAAAGCATCGGCTTCGCCTCTTTCAACCATCATCATACCAAAATAGTTCCGCTCATGCATTTTTTCATAAGCTTCATCAAAAGTCATCCCATCGCGTTGTAGCTTATTGGCAAGCTGCTCAGCATAAGAAATTCTTCGCTGCTCTTCCCTGTCATGACGTAAATTGATAATTTCCATGCCAGTAAGATCTATGTTATATTCATTAGCAATTTTTTCAATTTTTTCTTCATTGCCTAATAGGATTGGATAACAAATTCCTTCATTATAAGCCATTTCAGCGGCTTT
Organism: Paludibacteraceae bacterium; assembly: GCA_018056165.1. Lineage (GTDB taxonomy): Bacteria > Bacteroidota > Bacteroidia > Bacteroidales > Paludibacteraceae > MVYY01. The sequence goes on from JAGPGD010000011.1 coordinate 20,680, forward strand.
CAACATATTTATATGATTGGCTTCTGAAAACACCACTCTTTTGGGATTTTGACGAGCCATATCATAAAAACGTCGCAACATTTTATCTCCATAACCACCCATTAATTCACGCAACTTAATATTATAAGCTTCCCAATCTGTAATTTTTTGACGTGCCACTCCCGATTCCATAGCTGCATGTGCTACAGCAGGAGCAACTACGGTTAACAATCGTGGATCAAGCGGTTTCGGAATAATATAATCTCTGCCAAAACTTAATTTTTTCAAATTATAAGCTGCATTTACTACATCAGGCACTGGCTTTTTTGCCAGATCCGCTAAGGCATAAACGGCTGCCAGTTTCATTTCTTCATTGATACAGGTTGCTCTTACATCCAAAGCACCACGAAAAATATACGGAAATCCCAATACATTATTAATTTGATTAGGGTAATCGGATCTTCCCGTCGCAAAAATGATGTCTTCACGAGCATTCATTGCATCTTCATAAGAAATTTCAGGGTCAGGATTGGCAAGAGCAAAAATGATAGGATTTTCGTTCATGGAGCGAACCATTTCAATGGACAAAATTCCATTTACCGATAATCCCAGAAAAACATCAGCTCCCTTTATTGCTTCTTCTAAAGAATGAATATTTTTATCAGTGGCAAATGGTTTTTTTATTTCTGTCAAATCAGTACGTTGCTTGTTGATAATCCCTTTAGAATCAAGCATAATTATATTTTCAGGTTTTGCACCCAGCTTAATATACAATTTGGTACACGAAATTGCTGCTGCTCCCGCTCCATTGATCACGATTTTTACCTCTCCAATTTTTTTCCCAGCAATTTCTAATGCATTCAACAATCCTGCCGCAGAAATGATGGCCGTACCGTGTTGGTCATCGTGCATAATAGGAATATCTAATTCCTGTCTTAATCTCTCTTCAATTTCAAAACATTCAGGTGCTTTAATGTCTTCTAAATTGATACCACCAAAAGTAGGCGAAATAGCTTTTACAATCTGAATAAATTTTTCTGGATCTTTTTCCTTTACTTCAACATCAAAAACATCAATACCAGCAAAAATTTTAAATAATAACGCTTTCCCCTCCATAACAGGTTTCCCTGCCAGAGGACCAATATCTCCCAATCCAAGAACAGCCGTTCCATTGGAAATAACTGCCACCAAATTTCCCTTATTGGTGTATTGGTAAACAGCATCTTCACTCTTTTTAATTTCAAGACACGGTTCTGCAACTCCCGGCGAATACGCTAGTGACAAATCACGCTGCGAGCTGTAAGGTTTGGTAGGAACAATTTCAATTTTACCCGGCTTTCCTTGTGAATGATAAAGAAGGGCTTCTTCTCTGGTTATTTTAGTCATATAATAAATATAAATTGCGTTTAAATTAAAAAGTGAAAGAGAAATAAAGACTTATTTAGATAATTGTAGCAAAATTACAATTTTTTATAACAAAATACAATTTTCCCTCGCCCCATTAAAAACAAGTAGAGTCAACTAGCAAGTGCGAAATTATATAAAATGTTTGAAACAGATTTTCCTTTCTAAATTTTGTAAAAAATGAACTAAAAAACAGTACCAATAAGCTTTTATGAACATTCCAGTAAATTTAAGGTACGCAAGAAAAATACTATTTTCCCCTTCTAACAAAGTTATTTTGTTGAATTTTTTTGTATGTTTGTAAAAAATAAAATAATGTTCAATATGTGATAAATAACTAATAATTATACTGTAAGCAAGAAATTATTTTAAAAAAATATATTAAAACAGATAATAATCAATTTGTTACGAATAAAATATACCACTTTTGAAAAGAAAATCCGATATAAGAGAAAAAGGGAGGATTTAAAAATAGAACCTTCAAATTTTTTGAAAGATGTTGAAGATACATTAGCAGAACAATTAAAAAATCTGGATAAAAAAACAGTAAAATTAGTCTGTTTATATCATTGGATTAAGGAAGTGCTTTGATAGCGGTTTGGTATAAATGTTTCATCTTTGTAACTTTTTAAGGGGAAAAGACCAAAGTAAAACATTTATTCCATCAGGGCAAAGGGGGAAAGAGTTTTTTCTCCTTTGTCTTGAAAAATAATTTTTCTTTACCTTTTATTTCCCCTGAAAAAGTTGCATTAATTACTTGAATTTACGGTTATGAATCTCTTAGAACAATTGAAAACTTATACAAAAGTAGTTGCTGATACAGGCGATTTTGAATCTATTATTAATTATAAACCATTGGATGCTACTACAAATCCCTCGCTGATTTTTGCTGCTTCTCAACAGGAAAAATATCAACATTTAATACTTGATGCCATTCAATATGCAAAAAAATCTCATATAGATAAATCACAACAATTAAAGCTGGCATTAGATAAATTATCGGTTAATTTTGGAATAAAAATTCTGGAAATTGTTCCAGGACGAGTTTCAACCGAAGTTGATGCACGTTTATCTTTTGATACAGGGGGAACGATTGAGAGAGCTCGGGATTTAATCGCCTTATATGAAAAAGAAGGTATTTCACGGGAAAGAATATTAATAAAAATTGCCTCGACATGGGAAGGAATTGAAGCAGCCAAAATATTAGAAAAAGAAGACATTCATTGTAATTTAACCTTACTTTTTTCATTGGTACAAGCAATAGCATGTGCAGAAGCACGAGTCACTCTCATATCACCATTTGTAGGACGAATTTTAGACTGGTACAAAAAAGAAGGTTTTTCATTTAATTCTCCAAGCGAAGATCCAGGCGTAAAATCAGTTGTGTCAATTTATAATTATTACAAAAAATTTGATTATCCTACCCAAATAATGGGGGCCAGTTTTAGAAATATTCAACAAATTATTGAACTTGCAGGATGCGACTTACTCACCATTTCTCCCACTTTATTGAAAGAGCTGGAACAAACGGAAGGAATATTAGAAAGAAAACTTGACCCAGAAAAAGCAAAAAGTATTGATATTCAACGTATTACAATTGACGAAAAAATTTTTAGATGGATGTTAAATGAAGATGCTATGGCTACAGAAAAATTAGCAGAAGGAATACGTAATTTTACAAAAGATTTAAGAAAATTGGAAAATAAAATTGCTGAATTACTTTGAGAAAATTCATAGGTGATAAACTATAAAATATATTAAAAAGGCACTTTGAATAGTTTATTATTCAAAGTGCCTTTTTAAAGTCTAAAATTTTACATTCCATCTTCAATATTCCACACAAAAGCACGTATGCCCATTACATCAGAAGTGGCATCTAATGCTTTCAAATCTTCTAAAATGGGTTTTACTTTTTCATCTGGAACAACGGTTAGGATAGCCCCATTTAATGAAGGCCATGCATGAGTGCCATAATGAGGCTCACCTGTTTTGCTACCACGTCCCAAAACCCTTTCCCAGCTTGTAAAACCACGAACATGATGATTGATATAAAGTATTTCGAGAACTTGTTGATAAAAACCTTGATCAAAAACAATAAAAATTGATTTCATGAAATAATTTTTTTAAATAAGTTTGAGTAAAAACATTGCTTTTAAAACTGGCTATTTTTTTACTCTTGTTGAAATTTTAAAGTTTCACAATACTTGATCTTTTATCTCCTCATAAAATCATAAATAAAGAGTAAAAAAGATCAAATGTAATTTCTCCGTTAATGTTGTTTTTGCAATTTATGATATTTCCGATTGATACCAAACCCTGCAAAAATAGCATACAATGTCGGCACTATCACCAATGTCAGAATAGTAGATACTGTTAAACCTCCTATAATGGTATAAGCCATTGGTTTCCAAATTTCTGAACCTTGAGAATTACTAATAGCCAACGGAACCATTCCTAAAATAGAGGTTAAAGTAGTCATTAAAACAGGACGCAAACGAGAATGACCTCCACTTACAATGGCTCGAATAATACCCATCCCCCGTTCTCTATTCAAATTTATGTAATCCACCAGCACAATGCCATTTTTAACCACAATTCCTACCAACATAACAATACCTATCATTGACATCATATTAAGTGTATTCCCGCTTAATGCTAAAGCTAAAACTACTCCTGAAAAAGCAAATGGCAACGCAAACATAATAATAAAAGGATAAGTAAGAGATTCAAATTGAGATGCCATTACAATATATACCAGTAAAATTACAATAATCAACAAAGTACCCAAATCAGCGAATGATTCTTGTTGATCTTCATAAGTTCCAGTAATTTCGGCATCTATTCCCGTAGGAATATCCATTTGAGATAATTGAGTCCTTAAACCTCTCACTGCTTTATCAATTGTTGTTCCTGAAACGGTGCTTGAAACAGTTATAACACGTTCTCTATTTTTTCTTTCGATATAAGGTGGTGTTAATGTTTCTACCACATTACCCAAATCTTTCAAACGAATTGCTTGTCCTTGACTATTATAAATTAAAATATTCTCTATATCTTCAACAGTTTCACGATATTCAGGAGCATAAACTACCCGGATATTGTATTCATCTCCTTCCTCACGATAAAGGCTTGCTACTAATCCATTAATTCTATTTCTTAAAAAAGTAGAAGCCGTAGCAATATCCAACCCATTCAAAGCTAATTTTTCTCTATCGAATATGACTTGATATTCTGGAGAATAATCTTCACGACTAATAGTTGTATTTACCAAGCCTTTTATATTTTTATCAATACGGTTAGCCAATTCTTTTGCTACCTCATCTGTTTGATCAAAATCAAAGCCATAAATTTCCACGTCAATAATGGATTGCCCTCCAATTCTTCCCATTGCACCGCCTGCTGTAACGGTTGATTTTGCAATTTCTGGTCGCATGTTTAAATCATGACGGATGCTATCACCTATTTCGAAAATACTTCTTTCTCGTTCATTGGCATCCACCAACCGGAAAGTATAAGAAATAAGATGAGTTCCTGTATTTCTTATAGTTCCTAATACATCTTGACTACTTGCTGGTCCAACAGTATAATTAATAGTTTCAATTTCTGGATATTTTTCTTTCCAAGATTTAGTCAATTCTTCTGCGGTTTCTTTTGAAATCTCCATTCTTGTTCCGATAGGCAACTGCACAGTAGCTGAAATACGAGCATTGTCTTGTGGTGGAATAAATTCTGTTCCAATGCCTATCAAAGGAATCAAGCTTAAGATAAAGAAACCAGCAGCAATTAACACCATCTGCCATCTGTGGCGTACCGCCCAATTAACCAATCCTGCATACCAATTATCCAGGTTATATAAGAAACGCTCAATAGGAGAATAAACTTTAGTGAAAAATTTACCATGACCTTTTTCTACAGTTAACAATTGGGAACTTAGCATAGGCGTTAAAGCCATAGCACAAATCAGAGAAACAATCATAATAATGGTGACCATCCATCCTAATTGGTCAAAAAGAATTCCAGCTAAACCAGAAACTAAGGTAAAAGGGAAAAATACCGCCACAATGGTTAAGGTAGAAGCAACAACAGCAGTAGCAACTTCGTCTGTGCCATGAATAGCAGCACTTGTAGGTCTACTTCCTTTTTCAATATGTTTAGTAATATTCTCAAGTACCACAATCGCATCATCTACTACCATTCCAATGGCAATGGAAAGAGAACTTAAAGAAATAATATTCAAGGTTCCACCTGTTGCTGCTAAATAAATAAATGCTGCTATCAATGAAATTGGAATTGTCAAAATAATGATAATCGTAGCTCTCCATCTTCCTAAAAAGAATAAAACCACTAACAATACAAATATAAAAGCATACATAATGGTTTCTTCCAATCCAGCAATAGTCTTTTTAATATTATCAGAGCTGTCTACAATGACGTTTAGTTTAATATCGCTGGGAAGAGTTTTTTGAATTTCAGGCAATTTTTCACGGATAACATTTACAATAGCTACAGTATTAGTTCCTGTTTGTTTTTGAATTGTTATAGTTGCACCTTGTACACCATTGGTATAGCTTTCTTGAACTCGTTCTTCATGACTATCACTAATGATAGCTATGTCGGATAAATAAATGGTTTTGTTGCCATAAGTTCCTACTACAACTTTTCTCAATTCAGAAGGATCTTTAAACTCACCCTGCACTCTTAAAGAATAAGTCTTATTCCCAATATCCATTGATCCACTCGGTGTATTAATGTTTTCTAATCGGATTTTTTGACCAACAGCTTCAATAGTTAAATGATAGGCTTCCAGTTTTACAGGATCAATATATACCTGTATTTCTCGTTGCGGAGCACCTGAAATAGATACTGCCCCTACTCCTTTGATACGGGCTAATGGATTAGCTACATTGTCATCCAAAATTTTATAAAGAGCTGGAATACTTTTATCTGCAGTTGCCGATATCATTACAATAGGAATCATATCGGTACTAAATTTAAAAATCACTGGATTGGTAGTTCCTTCAGGTAAATAAGGTTTTACTAATTCCAATTTATCACGCACATCATTGGAAACTACATCCAAATCTTGACCAAATTCAAATTCCATAATAATAATGGAAGTATTTTCCTTTGAATTGGAAGTTATATTTTTTAAATTTTCAACTGTATTTAATACGTTTTCCAAAGGACGAGTTACATTTGTTTCAATATCTAAAGCACTCGCTCCAGAATAATTAGTAACTACCATTAAGATATTTGGTTCTACATTTGGCAATAAATCAACAGGTAATTTACTCAATGAAAACAATCCTAAAATAACTACCCCAATAAAAATCAGAGAAGTCATAATAGGTCTTTTAACAGAACTTTCGTATAAACTCATAATTTTAAATTTAGAACTTCGTTATTTAAAAAACTTTGCTCAGTTTATTTTTTCAATAATCATTATTTGACTACATTTACTTTTACTCCATCAGCAAGGCGAGCTTGTCCTGCAACAACTACTTGTGCCCCATCTTCTATACCGGAAATAATTTCATATTCATTTCCAATTTTCTGTCCTAATTCTACCTTTTGATAAGTCACTTTCCCATCTTTATAAACATAAACGAAATATTCACCTGAACCGCTTTGTTTAATTACTGCCTGATCAGGAACTACAATATGTTTCACTGTGCCAAAATTTAATTTTACCCTTGCAAACATACCAGGACGAATTTTGTAATCATTGTTATTTAATTTGATTTCAACAGAAAAAGTTCTGGTTCTTTCATCAATAGTAGGATAAATTAAGTTCACTTTCCCAGTAAAAAATTCATTTTTTAAAATATCGAATGTTACTTGAGCAGGCATTCCTAATTTTACATCTGAATAATTTGTTTCAGAAACGTTTACAATTGCCCTTACCGGATTTATCTGCATAACAACTAACACAGGAAATTGAGCACTATAAATATCTCCATTATCATAATTTCGAGCGGTAACAACTCCGTTGGTAGGACTTAACAAATAAGTGTTTTCGGCCAAATTTTGCAAATTGGTCGTTGCTACATCAAGTTGCAATTTTGCATTATCCAATTCCTGCTGAGAAGCACCACCCACATTAAAAAGTTCTAAAACACGATTATAAATCCGCTGATAATTAGCAACTTGATTTTCTAAATTTGATAAATTTGCATCATCCATCTGAACTAATTTTTGCCCTTTTGAAACATGATCACCTACTTCGACGAATATTTTTCGGATTCGACCTGGTGCAGCCGGTGCAACATTATTTTTGACTTCAGGCAAGATAGTTGCTGTTAAGTTGGCATATCGTTCAACATCCCGCAATGACACCTGCTGAATACGAACATTTGGAATTTCACTTTCAATTTTGGTTTTCTTTTGTCCTGATTTTCCGCATGAAGTAAATCCAAATACTATTGCTAAAAACAGAATACCAAATTCTATTGTCCTTTTCATTTTGAATATTGATTATTTAATTGTTTAAAAATCTAATTAATTCTTTATATTTTATTTTCCTAAAAGTTTTTCTAAATCAGCTTTTGCTGACAAATAATTATAAATAGACTGATTATAAGCTAAACCAGCTTGCGTATAGACTAATTCTGCATTTGACAAATCAAGATAAGTAGAAGCTCCCACTTCATACATTTTTTGCGATATAAGCAATGCCTTTTCAGCCTGACGTAATCCTTCTTTATTGGTTTCAATTGTCTTAATTGCTTGATTGATATTATCTAAATACGACATTGCTTGTAATTCCAAGCCTCGCCTTAAGTTATCGCGTTGATATTTCATTTCATCCAATTGAACTTTTATTTGCTTTTGTTTATTTATTTTTTCTCCACCTTGAAAAAGAGGAATGGCAAGTGTAATTGCTCCTGTAGAGGTTGGGAACCAATGATAATTTGAAAAAGCCACAGAATCATTTGCCATTGTCATGTATTGATAATTAAAAGAAGCTGAAAGAGTTGGCATTAAAGTGCTTTTCTGAATTTTTAAAGTTTGTTGAAGTTGTTGGGTTTTAATATCGAATTGCTTTAAATCAGAGTTGGCTTGCAAGGTAGTAGTATCGATAGCCAATACATCCGAATATTTTGTAGCTTCATAATCTGCTAAATTCCCTTTTACTTTCAGTCCTGTAAACATGTCAATACCCATAAGCATTTTTAATTTCAAAATACTGAGAGTGACGGCATTTTCTGCTGAAACGAGGTTAGTACTTGCACTTTTCACCTGTACATCTGCTCTTATCCATTCAAATTCAGATACTACTCCTTGTTTATACTTGTTTTCTATAACTTTTGCATTTTCAATAGCAATATCATAACTTTTTTTGAACACATCATAAGAATCCTGAGCTAATAAAGTAGCATAATAAGACTTTGACACTTCATTAATTAAAGAAAGTTTTGAAGAGCGAGCCGATTCGAGTGCTAATTCAGCATCCAACTCTGACATTTGAATGGTTGCCCACAAAGTAGGAGCAATAATAGGGAGAGAAGCTGAAATACCACCACTAAAAGTATTATCTTGCCCCACTTCTACTCCTTCAGGTCGTGGTGGCATACCAGGTAAAGAGAAAAACAACTTCTGTTTTTTTATTGCTCTCGAATAATTTCCCACAGCATTTATGGAAGGAAATAAAGCACCCCGTTTTTCTTTCTTTGAATAATCTACCCGTTCAATTTCCTTATCAGCTGTTTTAATAGTAGGGCTTTCGCTCAGGGCAATTTCAATGGCATCTGATAAAGTTACGATAAGTGTATCTTGAGCATATAACTTACTATTAATCAATAATAAACTTATCACAACAAAAAAAATTCTTTTCAAATGTTTTTTATTCATATTTTATACTTTTAAATTATTCAATTCAACTAAAATTTAATTAAAAACTCCCTTTGATTCTGATCTATAATTATTTAAAATATTTTCATTCTTTTTCATTTCTACTGGATTCTCTTCTACACCTTTATAATTCTCCTGAACATATTGTAATCCTTCCTCATTAGCAATTACATGAATAATCATATCAATAAAAAAGTCTATCAATCTTTTCTTTGAATATTTTTTTGAATATTTATTCAAGGTATTAAAAATATTTTTTAAGTGTTCGGAATAAAGAATCGAAATCAAAATTATATCTAAATCTTTTCTATAAAAGCCTTCTTCAACACCACGTTTTAAATTTGTTTCAAAAAGTTTTTTCAGAAAATCTTGCCTTATCAAAATATGCTTTTTAAAAACTTCAGGATAATATTTTTTTATATCATTCCACATGAGTGTTGGCTCACAATTTGCTCTCTTTTTGATTTCTTTCAATGATAAAATTAGAAACTCAATAGCATTTTTATTTTTTAGAATACCCTCGAGCTTTTTCAAATAAAATTCTTCTTGATAGAAAAGCACAGCATCTACCAAATCTTGCTTTTGATCAAAGTAAGAATAAAAGGTTTTTTTTGAAATACGCAAATTACTACATATCTCATCAATAGATATATTTTTTATACCTAATTGATGAAATAGAAAACTTGCTTCAAGTAATATGGACTCTCGTATGTCTTTCATGTATAATTAGAAAGTTTGACAAAATTAGAAAAAAAACTTATTCCAAAAATCAAAAAATCATTTATTAATAGTTAATAATTACTGAATGATTTATAAATAATTGATAATCAATCAAATAAAAAGTTAATTAAAAAACTTCAAAAATAAAAAAGTTTCCTGGTTTTTAAAAAATAATAAAATGAAAAAAATATTTGTGGTTCGGATAAAAAATTACCAAAAAAGAGTTCCAATAAAGGGAATTATTTAAAAATCAATCACCTAAGAATAATAACAACCATAATAATGGAGGGAGTTACAATTTTTTTATTATCAACGATTGTTGTTATGAACAGTGGCAAAAAATCCAAAGGCGCCTTTTTCAAACTTATGGCATTCAATCTTTATTTTATTTATGGTTTTCTTTATTATTTTCCCCTTTATTTGCTATATTTTCTTTCCCTTATCCACTGATAGATAATTCCAAAAAGAGCTAATAAAATTATTGGAAGTGAGATATTGATTACTTGACAAATATTTTTTTTATCACGTACGGCATTTTTATTTAGTAAACGCAACTTAAAAGTTTTGGTACGTAATTGCATCCAACCTTCCTCATCGGCTAAATATAACACTGCATTTTGAATAAAATCTTTATTACCAAATTGTTGATTCATATATCTGTCAAAACCTAAGGGTAATGTTGTACTATCGCTTGCCAGCCCAGAAGTTTCGTTTCTAATGATGTCCCCATCTGCTACAAAAATCTGACGAGTTGGTTTGCTTTGATATTGAACCTTATTTATATCTATCAAACCCGCAGGAAGCATTCTGTTCCTGAAAACCGATTCAAAACTTCCTTCCACCAGAATAGCTACTGGCACATACCCTAAATTGAAATATTCCTTATCATTGGCTTTTGGTAATGCCCTTAAATCAATGGTAGAAGGTGTAGGAATAATATGAGTATTATTAGAAGTAGCAAGCAATACCGTTGATTTTGTATGTGGATTGTCACCTACTGCGTCAACACTAGAACAAAAATCTGTTTTAATTTCTGTTATATTTCTGGTAATAGGATGTTGATATGAAGTAAGAAGCAAAGGTGCAAAATACCAAGGCATTGGTTCGAAGTGAGGAGATTGGTTTTGAGAAGCAACATTTACAGGCACTAAGACACATTGTACATCTTGCAATAGAACAGGATTGACACGAACACCATATCTAAATAGTTGATCGTTTAAATTTATATCCAATGCCCATGCAGGAGAAAATCCAACAGTTGAAAGATTTTCTTTTAAAAGTTGCACTCCGTCAATCAACCAAAGAATACGACCTCCTTTCATAATGTATTGATCTATAATGAATTTATCTTTTTCACTGAAAGGAAACATTGGCTTTGCAACAATCAAAACTTTATAATCATCTAATATCGAAGCATCTGTGCCAATTATACCTCGATCAATTTGAAAATATCGACTTAAAGCTTTACTGATATCATAAGTTTCTGCTTCTGAGAGTTCGCCATGACCCTCGAGAAAAGCAATTTTATTTACTTGGGTACTTGTCAATCGGCGAATAGCATCTGTAATTTCAAATTCGAGATTTTCTATGGAAATATTGATGTTCTGCTCACCAGAATTACCTGGTAAATTCTTCAATAAATTTACCAATGTTTTATTCCCTTTATATTCAATTTCAAGCCAGGGAAAAATAATTTTTTGAATGGCTTTTCCTTCTTTATCACGCTCATAAACTGCTGTTGGGGTCAAGCCATGCGAACTCAATTTTAAATAATTTTCTTCTCTTTCTGTCGAACTTTTTGCCAGCGAAGGATTTATAGTCTTTATTTCTATTCCTTTTTTTGAATAGGCAGATAATTCCTCCAGCATTTGAATCGTTGATTTTTTCATTCTCAAGAAACCAGGATTCAAATCTCCTTCAAGATAAAGAGTCGCTTTGAGTGGATCGTCAAGTTGTTGCATTAACTTTTTTGAAATTGGCGAAAGCGTGTATCGTTTGTCAGAAGTAAGATCTAATCTGAACGGAAAAATTAAAATAAAGACAAGAATGACTAAAAAAATTAAAATGAAAATTCCTTTTTTATTTTTCCAGAGATGGATGTAGCTCATTGAAAAAAATATAAATAATTTACGACAAAAAAATTCCTTCGGTTCAAGAAAATAAAGAATTCTCTTGCAAAGATAATTAATTCAAAAGAGAGATTAAAAACAAAATAAACTTACTTGCATAAATTTCATTTTGGAAACTAACCTATGTAAATAACTTAAATTTAAGCATATTATTTGTTTGCAAATTTCATATTATTTTTCTGTAAAAAAATTTAAAACTATAAACATGAAAAACAAGTTTTTAAAGTAAATATTTTGACGTGTTACAGATTAATAAAAAATCTTATTTCTATTCTGCTGAGCAACTAATTTATTGAACTGGTAAATTTATTTTATTATCTTTGTCCGTATCATATTTTATATAAATCTGAAAAATCCTGATGGATAAGAAAATACCTATCAATTTTATTAAGTTATTGATAAATTGATTATTAATAATTTATGGGAAAAATAATATCATTAGCCAATCAAAAAGGAGGAGTTGGTAAAACAACAACAGCTATTAACTTAGCTGCTTCATTAGCAGCCCTTGGTGAAAAAGTTTTATTAGTAGATGCTGATCCGCAAGCAAATGCTTCTTCGGGGTTAGGTATCAATGTTCAATCATTGCAATTTACCATTTATGAATGCTTAATAGATGGAGTTGAACCTAAAGATGCCATTTTGCCAACAGAAATTGAAAATCTGTTTATTCTTCCTTCTCATATTGATTTAGTTGGGGCTGAAATTGAAATGTTGAATTTAGACCATCGAGAAAAAGTAATGCAAAATTTGCTTCGACCTTTAAAACCTTATTACAACTATATTTTGATTGATTGTTCTCCTTCTTTAGGACTTATCACAGTAAATTCACTTACTGCTTCTGATTCTGTGATCATTCCTGTTCAATGCGAATATTTTGCCCTGGAAGGAATTAGTAAACTTTTAAATACCATTAAAATTATAAAAAGCAAATTGAATCCTTCTTTGGAAATTGAAGGTTTTTTACTTACGATGCATGATAACAGACTACGTTTAGCCAATCAAGTATATGCTGAAGTAAAAAAACATTTCCAGGAAATGGTTTTTGATACCGTTATTGCTCGCAATGTTCGTCTAAGTGAAGCCCCAAGCTATGGTAAGCCTGTCATGATGTACGATCCAGAATCGAAAGGAGCTATTAATTATCACAATTTAGCTAAAGAATTGATTGCCAAGCAAAAAGTAAAACTTTAATCAGTTTAAAATAATAAAGAGATAAAAAAATCGTTCCACAGAAAAAAGTTATGGTAAAAAAATCAGTATTAGGAAGAGGTCTGGATGCCTTAATTGACACTGAAAATATTTATACAAGCGGTTCGTCGTCGATAAACGAAGTCGATATTGATTTAATTTTACCTAATCCCAATCAACCACGTTCTTACTTTGACGAAGATTCGCTTTCAGAGTTAGCAACTTCCATTCGTGAATTAGGTGTTATTTCACCCATCACATTGAAAAAAAACGACGATGGCACTTATTTAATGATAGCAGGAGAACGACGATATAGAGCAGCAAAGATGATAGGATTGAAAACTATTCCTGCATACATTAAAACGGCTGCCGATGAAGAGATAGTGGAAATGGCTCTGATAGAAAATATCCAGCGTGAAGACTTAAATGCCATCGAAATTGCACTGGCTTTTTATCGCTTGATAGAAGAGTATCAACTTACTCAGGAACAATTAAGTGAACGGGTAGGGAAAAAACGGGCTACGGTTGCCAATTATTTACGACTATTACGTTTACCTGCTGAAATTCAAGTAGGTATTAAGGATAAAAAAATTGACATGGGACATGCTCGTGCATTAGTTAGTTTAGAAGATCCAGCGATTCAATTGTATCTTTATGAAGCAATTCTAAAAAATAATTATTCTGTTCGCAAAGTAGAAGAAATGGTGAGAAAATATTTAAAAAGCGGCAACTTTGACGGAAAGAATAAACAAAATATTAAAGAAAATCCAATTGAGGAATTAATCGAATATAATGAGTTAAAAAATCGTTTAAGTCATCTCTTTGGTACGAAAGTAAATTTTTCATGTAATTCAAAAGGGAAAGGGAAAATTACCATTCCTTTTTCCAACGATGAAGAATTATCGCGTATTATGGAATTATTTGATAAAATTTAAATTGAAATTTAACAGTGCCAAAATATTTCGTGATATTGTTGTGTTTCTTTTCAATTTTTTTAGCAAACATCAATGCTCAAAAACGTTCAAACGACTTAAATGATACAATAAAAAATGATACCCTGTTTTCAAAAAATGATACCATTATAAAGAAAGAGTTTAAACCTGATCCAAACAAAGTAGTATGGTACGGAGCAGTAATACCTGGCTTAGGACAAATTGTAAACCGAAAATACTGGAAATTGCCTATTGTATATGGAGGTTTTTTAGGTTGTGCTTATGCTTATTCGTGGAATTCAGGTAAATATAATGACTATCGTCGTGCTTATTTTGACATCATAGATAGCGATCCAACTACCAACAGTTTTATGGATATTTTACCACAAGGCTATACAATTGAATCTATCGGTGGTATCAGCAGATACACCACTATCTTAAAAACCAAGCATGATCAGTTCCGTCGCTATCGCGATTTAAGTGTTATTGTTACAGTAGGTTTTTATGCCTTGACCCTGGTAGATGCTTTTGTAGATGCTCAATTATATGATTTTGACATTACCCCTGAGTTATCAATGGGTTTCGGACCAACTCTTTTGATTGATAATTCAGAAGCACAAAGAACATTAGGGATGCAACTTTGTTTCCATTTGAAATGAGTTATAAAAATATTTTCCAAAAATGAATTTTAAACCAATAATTTTTATAGGTGTTTTTTTATTGTTGTTCTTTTGGCAATCCAAAACGCAAAATCTTGAAAAAATATCCACTGATAGTACAGATATTTCACAATATAATGAGAATGACACAAGCATTATTATACCCTTTGGATTTATTTCAAATTTAGATCAATTACTACATTCATGGGCTTTACAAAGAATTGACACAAGTTGTTCAGCCAATGAAGAAATTCCTCTTGTTAATGATTCCATTTATAAAGTACGTTTATCGCAAATGCCTTGTTTAATAGAAATGCCTTTCCATCCCATTGTACGCTCTTTTATAGAATTATATACTGTTCAAAAGCGTACTTTAATGGAATATATGTTGGGAATGAGTAATTATTACTTTCCCATTTTTGAGCAAATTTTGGATGCTAATAAATTACCTTTAGAATTAAAATATCTTCCTATTATTGAATCTGCATTGAATCCAATTGCAATATCTCGAATGGGAGCGGCTGGATTGTGGCAATTTATGATTTCTACCGGTAAAATGTATGGTTTAGAAATAAATACGTTGATTGACGAACGATTAGACCCTGTGAAATCTACCAAAGCTGCAGCACGTTTTTTAAAGGATTTATATGATATTTATGGAGACTGGAATCTTGTGATTGCTGCTTATAATTGTGGACCAGGTAATGTAAACAAAGCCATTCGAAGAGCTGGAGGAAAAACAGATTATTGGACAATTTATCCTTATTTGCCTACAGAAACAAGGGGATATTTACCTATTTTTATTGCTGCCACTTATTCATTCCATTATGCTGCTGAACATAACTTATGTCCTGCTATTGTGGATATTCCAGCCATAACAGATACTTTTACCATTCATCAACGAATTCATTTTGAACAAATTGCTTCTGTTTTGCATATTCCAATTGAAGAACTTCGTTGGCTGAATCCACAATATCGTAAAGACATAGTACCTGGTGATATTAAACCTTACACTATTACCTTACCATTAAATTATTCCAGTGCTTTTATAGATAAATTTGAGGAAATTACAGCTTATAGAGCCGACGAGTTAATTAATAACAGAAGAAATGAAATAACTATTATGAAGGCTTCTTCACCATCGCTGGGTGGTTCGGGGAAAGTTACTTATCATAAAGTAAGAAAAGGTGAAACCTTAGGTGGAATTGCAGCTAAATATGGAATATCAGTTTCCAAATTAAAAAAATGGAATAACATTAGAGGAACTCTAATAAAGCCGGGACAACGACTGAAAATTATCAAATAAAGTAACCCATAATATGGAAAAACTTTATTATTCAATATCTGAAGTAGCCGAAATGTTAGACGTAACGCCTTCCAATTTACGCTTCTGGGAAAAAGAATTCACTCAACTTCGACCAAAACGGAATGAAAAGGGAACACGCTTTTATTCCCAAAAAGATATCCAGACCATTAAGCAAATCAAATATTTAGTTGATGAGCAGAAATTAACACTGGAAGGGGCAAGATTAAAATTATCTCAAAAAAAAGATGAAGTAGCAAAACAACAGGAACTCCTTGAACGTTTAAAAGGCATACGAAACGAATTATTAAAAATTATACAAGCTTTAAACGATTAATCATTTTGGAAAATGAAAAAAATTATTAGTATTGGAATGATGATATTTATCTTTTTGGTGATAAATTCATCGGTATTTGGTCAACAGAGACCAAAGAATGTTATTATTATGATTGGTGATGGAATGGGGCTATCACAAATTTATGCAGCTATGGTTGCTAATAATAATCACTTGGCACTGGAAAGTTGTACTTATTCTGGTTTTTCAAAAACTTATTCTGCCAATCGTTTTACTACCGATTCAGGAGCAGGTGGAACTGCCATTGCCTGTGGTATTAAAACAAAAAATGGAATGATCGGTATGGGACCTGATTCCGTAAAAGCAACTTCTATACTCGAAATTTCTGAACAAAATCAACTTTCGACGGGCATTGTAGTGGCTTGTGCTGTGACCCACGCTACACCGGCGTCTTTTATTGCTCATCAAGTTGATCGAGATATGTATGAAGAAATAGCTGCCGATTTTCTTAAAACAGACATTGACATCTTTATTGGCGGAGGACGTCAATATTTCGAAAAACGCAAAGATAAACGCAACCTTTTAAATGAACTAAAAAACAAAAACTATCAACTTGCCTATACACTGGAAGAGGTAAAAAAAATCAAATCAGGTAAATTGGCAGGCTTGTTGTATGAAGATCATCCTTTTTCCATGCCTGAAAGAGGAAATATGCTTCCTGAAGCGACAATGGCTGCCATTGATATTTTGGATAACAATCCAAAAGGATTTTTCCTGATGGTGGAGGGTTCTCAGATTGATTGGGCTGCTCATGATAATAATACCAAGCAAATCATTAAAGAAATGCTCGATTTTGATCAAACCATTCAGCAGGTTTTAAATTATGCTAAAGAAAAAGGTAATACATTGGTAATTATAACTGCTGATCATGAAACGGGCGGGATGACATTACTGGACGGAAAATTTGGTTCAGATTCATTAAAAGCTGAATTCAGTACAAAAAATCATTCAGGAGTTCCAGTCCCTGTTTTTGCTTTCGGTCCCGGTGCAGAAAATTTTACAGGTTTTATGGAAAATACTGATTTTAAACCAAAAATAGAAAAACTGTTGAATTTAAAAGATAATGATTCAGCAATAAAAATAAAAAACAACATTTATAAAAAAAATCAATAATTAGGGACTAAATTATGGTTACTATTGAACAATTAAAAGATTTATCAGAGCGCCAGGAGGCGTTGAGGAGGTATCTTTGACATAGAAAATAAGGAAATCCAGTTGGAAGAAGAAGAGCTACGAACTCAAGCGCCTGACTTCTGGGATGATTCTAAAGCTGCAGAAAACCAATTGCGAAAAGTAAAGGAATTAAGAAACTGGTTGACAGATTATAATGAAGTTAAAGATGCAGTGGATGAATTAAAATTGGCTTTTGATTTTTTCAATGAAGAAGCTATTAGTGAAAAAGAACTCGACGAGACTTATCAGCGTGCTTTGAACCTGGTTGAAAATCTGGAAATGAAAAATATGCTTTCGCACGAAGAAGATCAACTGGGAGCTGTGATAAAAATTGTAGCTGGAGCAGGCGGAACAGAAGCTCAGGATTGGGCAGAAATGCTTTTGCGGATGTATCAGCGATGGTGTGAGCGGAAAGGCTACAAATGGGAAATTGCTTCTTTCCAACCTGGCGAAGAAGCAGGAATGAAATCGGTAACTTTACAAATTGAAGGCGATAAGGCTTATGGTTATTTGAAAAGTGAAAATGGTGTTCATAGATTAGTTCGCGTTTCACCTTATAATGCTCAAGGTAAACGAATGACTTCTTTTGCTTCTGTCTTTGTGGTTCCTTTGATTGATGATAGCATCGAAATTGAAATCAATCCAGCCAATCTTACCTGGGATACTTTTCGCTCTTCAGGTGCTGGCGGTCAAAATGTAAACAAAGTAGAAACGGGGGTAAGGTTACACTACACTTTTAAACACCCACTTACTGGCGAAATGAGCGAAATCGTAATTGAAAATACAGAAAGCCGTTCTCAATTCGATAATAAAGAAAACGCCATTCGATTATTGAAATCACAATTATACGAACTTGAATTGGAACGAAGACGTGCGGAACAAGCAAAATTAGAAGCAAACAAGAAAAAAATTGAATGGGGCTCACAAATTAGAAGTTATGTTTTTGACGACAGGAGAGTAAAAGACCATCGCACTAATTATCAAACTTCCAATGTGCAGGCAGTAATGGATGGCGATATTGATGATTTTATCAAAGCTTATTTGATGGAATTCTCCGATTAATTTTTTTGCTTTTTTATTTTTTCTCTGCAAACAAATTTTTCTAAAAAATATATAATCATTTGTTTGAAAGCAAATGAGTCATATTAATTTTATCTTTAAAAAAGAAAAGTTTATTCTGTTATAAAAAGACCGGAAATTCATTGAATTATAATGTCTGAAAATTATGAAAAAAATTAAAGTAGGTATTGTAGGAGGTGCAGGTTATACAGCAGGTGAATTAATTCGTATTTTAATTTATCATCCTGAAGTTGAAATTATCTTTATTCACAGCAAAAGCAGTACAGGAAAACAAGTAGCTGAAATACACAGCGGCTTGATTGGTGAAACCGACCTGCAATTTACCAGCGAATTACCATTCGAAAAAATAGAGGTTTTATTTTTATGTCTTACACATGGTGAGAGTAAACAATTTATTGAAACTAATAAAATTCCTACTGATATAAAACTGATTGATTTCTCTGCTGATTTTCGTCTTGATATACATTCTGATTTTGTGTATGGGTTGCCTGAACTTCAAGCTGAAAAAATAAAAAAAGCCATTCATATAGCCAATCCAGGGTGCTTTGCTACTGCTATTCAACTGGCATTGTTACCTTTGGCAAAAAATGGTTTACTTACCAATGAAATTCATATATCAGGAATTACTGGCTCCACTGGAGCTGGAGTAAAACCCTCAGAAACAAGTCATTTTAGCTGGCGTAATAACAATGTGTCTGTTTATAAAGCTTTTACTCATCAACATTTGCAGGAAATTCAGCAAACATTTCATCAACTGCAACCTTCTTTCAATCAAAAGATTAATTTTATCCCAATGAGAGGCAACTTTACTCGTGGAATTTTAGTTTCTTGTTATACCTCTTGCTCATTGAATGAAAATGATGCAAAGGGATTATACAAAGAATTTTACGAAAAAAGTGCTTTTACTTTTGTAACAGATAAAAACCCCGATTTGAAACAAGTGGTAAATACCAACAAAGCACTTGTTTATTTAGAAAAACACAATGAAAAATTATTTATTGTTTGTGTGATTGATAATCTGTTAAAAGGTGCTTCAGGGCAGGCAGTCCAGAATATGAACCTTATGTGTGGACTCGATGAAAAAACAGGCTTACAATTGAAAGCAATCGGGTTTTGAAGGGAAATTGTAATTAAATCAGTTTAAGTGATATTTTTTGTAAGCTTTTCGGAAAATAAATTGAATTGAATTGAATTGCTTTTCTAAATAATTGTTAAAACTAAGGGCAAATTTTCTCAAAGTAAATAATTTAAACTTTGCAAAAATCGCTTCAGGAAAAATCTATAAATCAATTCAGAGTAAATTGATATTTCTTCTGAAATATTGAATTAAAATTAAAATTATTTTTTATCGAGAAAGTTTCTCTATGTTGTTCTTTCCCTCGTGATGAAGTGAAATGTAACCGAATGAAATAATGAAAAAGCATTCGAACAATAACCTGATTAACTTTAAAAAATCATGAAAATAGGCATAACGGCAGATCTACATTTAAAATCAAAAGATGAAACTCCAGAAAGATACAATGCTCTGGACAAAATAGCTTCTTACCTCCACCGCAAAAATATAAATCAACTCATCATAGCAGGAGATTTGTTTGATAAAGAACAATACAATTATAATGATTTTGATGTCTTTTGCAAGCAGCATCAAAATATTATTTTTTATACCATAGCAGGTAATCATGATGCTGGGATAGAGCAGAGATATTTTAGTGCTGATAACATAAAAATTATTACCAAACCCGAAATTTTAAATTTTAATTCTTTGAATTTCCTTTTCGTACCTTATGATTTTAAGAAATCTATGGACGAAACTATTGATGGTTTCATTTCAAATAGTAATAATTTCAATGATTTAAATGGTTTTGTTATAGTAGGTCATGGCGATTATATATCAACTGTTAAAATTGAAAACATCTATGAAACTGGTGTTTACATGCCACTTTCAAGCAACATCGTTAACAAATACAAGCCATTGCAAATATTTCTTGGTCATATACACAAACCTTCTCAATTGGGGAAAGTTTGGTATTCAGGCTCACCATATCCACTTGACATCAACGAAACGGGTAAAAAAAGATTCCTCACTTACGATACTCAAAGCAATACCGTTGATTCAATAGGCATTGATAATGAGATAATCTATTTTATTGAAACAATTTTAATGCTCCCAGTAGATGATGAATTAGCATATATAAATAAAAAACTCGAACAAATGATAAATAATTGGCAGTTAAGCGATGTTGATATTAATAAAGTTACATTAAGATTGAGTTTATTTGGATATACCAAAGATATTAATTCATTAGTCAATTATATTAAAAATTTTATAAAAAATAAAGGAATAAAGTTTTATGATGCCAATGAAGTAAATATTTCAAATTTGAAGATTATAAAAAATGAAGATAACGAAAGAAATGAAATATTTAAAGAAGTAAGAAAGAAAATAGACTCGTTACCAAATTTAGATTATGCTGATAAAGATAGTATATTAGAAAAAACTATGGAAATAATTTTTAAATAGTGAAAATATGGCATTAAGAATAGAAAAAATAAAGTTTAAAAGTCTTGGCCCTATCAAGAATTTCGATCACGATTTTAAAAATGTGAACTTAATTTACAGTAAAAATGAAGGCGGTAAATCATTTTTGGTAGAATTTATCATCAAATCTTTATTTGCAAATATTGGTCAATGGAAAAGTATACGAGACATTGATGCTAATTATAGTAAAGACGATGGAATAATAATATCCGGTATCAATGACGGAATAATCACGTTGAATCCTAAAAAAAAGAAGACGGAGAAACTTGATTCTATTTTCAATAACAATCAAGGAATGCCATCCGTCCTTTCTAAATTACTAATAGTTAAAAGTGGTGAAGTAGAAATAGCAGAAAATTCTTCAGCAGGCATAAATAAAAATTTTATAAAAGACATTCTTTCTAATAGGCCAATCCTTAATCTAATTGATGATGATAAAAACATTTCTTCAACGATAAAAAATTCTACCATTAATGTTGAAGATAATAAAATAAATATTGCAATAAATAAGCAAGGCGATGGTGCCACCTATGCAGAATTAAAAGATAAAATTAATAAAATTAACGACAAAATAAATGATTTAAGTAATAAATATAATTTAAGCGAAATTCACAGATTAGAACAAGAATTAAAACAATGGAAAGATAAAAAAGAACAACAAATCAAAGCTAAATGCTATAAAGCATATAAATTGGCAAATGAAATAAATAATCTTCAAAAGCAAATCGATGCAATCCCCATTAATAAAATAAATGAATTGCAAGAACTTATAAAAAATTATAAAGTTCTAAAAACACAAATTTATAATTTAGAATTAGAAATTAATGATTTGTCTAAAAAAACAGAAAATCTACCTAAAATAGAGCAAAATTATAAAGATCAATTGAACGCTAAAAGATATTATGCCTATACATTGCATAATCAAATAAAAGAAACTGAAAATAAATTAAAATTTATTTCTAATGATGAAATTAGTGAATTAGAAAAAAGCATAGATAAATACCGAGAAAACATAACTAAAAAAGAACAATTAGAAAAAGATATTAAAAATTTGGAAATAAAAACTCAACATTATAATTGGTTATCAAGTTTAAGAACGCGTCAAGCTGAATATTTAAAATCAAACATTACACCAAATAAAGTTAATATGATTTATTTGGTAATTTCATTAATTACAATTTTTACTGGTTTTGTGACTTTATTTGTTACAAAAAATTCAATAATTAGTGGAATATTTTTTATCATTGGCATTGGCTTGGGTGGTTTTTATATATATAAACTTCAAAAACACTATAAAAATTTAAGACAGGCAGAAGAAACAAATGCTGTATGTGAAGAATTTAAAGAAAGATTTGGAACAGAACTAAATGCCGTAACTATTGAAGAAAAATACAATAGCTTAACAAAAGATAATGCAGTACTTGAAAATAAAAAAAATGATTTGAATGAAATAAATATAAATATTAATAGCTTAAAAACTAAAATAAATACCTTGACTAATCATATATTTGGACAAAACATTGAAGAAAATGAGTGGGATAATAAGATAAGAGATAAAAAAATAGAAATTAAAAATTTAAATAATGAATTACTAAATTCAAAAACTAAACTTTCTCAGCTTAATGTTGATGAAACTGATTACGTAAATGTGGATAATGGCATAAAATACAGTCAGGATGAATTAATTACACTCGAAAAAGAAATAGCGAGCATGGAACCTCTATTTAAAGAAAAAAACAAAAAAGAGGAGAAATCAGGAATATTAAGAGAGGAAAGGAATGAAGTTTTAAATGAAATAAAAAATAAAATAAAAATAATTTTCAATGCAGATTTAGAAGAATCTGAATGGGAAACAAAAATTTCTGAAAAAATTGATGAATATACAAAATTAAATAATGAAAAATCAAAAAAGGAAGGTGAACTTAAAGGACTGGGTATATCTGAAAGTGATTATTTAGCCGATGACCCTGGTATAGAATATTCTCCAATGACACTGCAAGATATAGAAAACACAATTGAAGAAATAAAACAAAAAATCAATGATGAAGATCAAAAGAATAAAGATTTGAAAAATGAGATATGCCACTTGATAGGAAAAGATTTTACAATAGAATGGAACGACCTAATAGATGCATTGTATAAGACTAAAGATGATGTTTTAAATAAATTGAAAGATACAGAAGCCAAAATAATAGCTGGTAAAATTGTACATGATACTATAAATGAAATTCAAAAAGTGGAAGATGAAAACATGCTGGAAGCCATCAATTCCAAAAAATTTAAAAAACTACTGAAAGATTTAACTTTAAATTACGAAGAATTATTTTTTGAAGACAATGAAGGTAAAAATTTTGATGAAATAAAGATTTACGGAGATAAAGGAGAGTTTTATTTAAAAGATCTCAGCACTGGCACTAAAGAGCAAGTGCTTTTTGCACTGCGAGTAACACTGGCAGAAAAAATCCTTAGCGACAAAGCATTTTTTATTCTTGATGATGCTTTCCAGCACAGCGACTACAATAGAAGACCTAAACTTATCGATCAACTTTTCGATTTATCGGACGCCGGTTGGCAGATTATCTATTTAACGATGGATGACCACATTAGAAATTTGTTCCTCGAAAAAGCCTCGCATCGGAATAATTTTAAACAGATCATGCTTGGATAAATCATCTAAATTAGTTTGTTTGCAATTGAAAAATTGTTTTTACTTTATTCAGAAACATTCAACACCTTGATCCGTCTATCAAGATAGTGGACAACTTGTTTTGAACAGACTAAACTATTTCTCTTTTGTTCATCCCCTAATGAATAAGAATTTCTCACTTTCAATGTCAAAAAATCGTCCCATTTTTCTTAATATAACGGTAATTTAAAAATAAAATCAATAATTTACTTTTGTGAATTGATTTTTTTTATCAATATATCATGAATAAATTAATGTGGATTTTTATTCTCAACCTCCAAATTTTTACGGCGTCATTTTTCACAGAAAAAATTAAAAAAGCAAAGATTGCCTTTATTTCAGAAAATATATTAATTTTACATTTGAAAACGATTAGAAAGTTTTGAAAAAATAATTAATATCGTAAATTACGAATTTAAAATATTTAATACTATGAAAGATAAATTTGTAACCCTTGCTATTCGCACTTTAAAACGGGCTGAAAAAATAAAGAACGTTTTGGAAGAAAACGGAATTGAAACAGTCATTCAAAATGTAAATCTGGAACATCCTGAATTATCGGTAGGTGTTAGAATACGTATCAAAGAAAGCGATTTACCAAAAGCTTTAAAAATTGTAGAAGAAGTTGAAAAAGCCTGGGATGAAGAAAAAGATGAAAAAGAAGAAAAAGGCTTGCAAATTCTTGTTCCACTTGATTTTTCCGATTTGATTCCTCAAACTATTGATTTTGCTTTTTATTTTGCACAGAAGTTAAATGCAAAAATTGTTTTTCTGAATGTTTATTACAGTCCTCCTTTTACCATTTCTTCTGTTACTGATGACATGAATACCTATACATTTGGTGATGCTGAATTATTGCGTCGGATTATCAAGACAGCCAATGAAGAAATGGCAAAAATGAATAACCAAATCAATGAACGTGTCTCAAAAGGAGAATTACCCAATGTCAATTTTCGTTTTGAATTGAAAGAAGGCATTCCTGAAGATCAAATTCTGGATTACTGTAAAAAAAACCGTCCTGTTTTAGTTATTATGGGAACGCGAGGCAAAAAAATTTCCAGCGAATTGATTGGTAGCGTTACAGCAGAAGTCATTGAAGCTTGCGTTTCACCTGTTCTGGCTATTCCTGCCTACGTATCATTGAATTCTCCGGCAGAAATCAAAAGAATTGCTTTTTTGACAAATTTTGATGAAAAGGACTTAATTGCTATCGATACCACTATTTCCCTGTTTGGATCTGAAAATCTGGAAATATACTTCATTCATGTTTCTCAAAAAAAAGAAGTATGGGACGAGGTAATGATTGGAGGCATAAAGGAATATTTCTCGAAACATTATCCTGAACTCAAAACACATTATGATTTAATAAGCTCGGGTGATTCTTTACAATTGATTGATGATTATCTGGCAAAAAATGAAATTCATCTTCTTGCTTTTAATTCACCGCGTCGAAATCTCATCAGAAGGTTATTCAATCCAGGTTTGGCTTATAAAATGGTACTTCATACTGATACGCCGTTATTTGTTACTCATGTGTAACTTTCTGTTTTTTTGAAAATCAGTAGGAAAAAAAAGTAATAAAACTTTTTATTGATTGATGAGGGCAATAGTGTGGCAGGCAATGATACCTGCTGTTTCGGTACGCAAACGATTTTCACCGAGGGAAATCGGAATGTATCCTGCGGCAATCGCTTTTTTAATTTCTTCTTTGCTGAAATCACCTTCTGGACCAATTAAAATAATGGTTCCCAAAGATTTTTGAGCAACATCTTTTAGCTTCTTTTTTTCAAGTTTTTGAATTTGTTCACTGTTCTCGATAAAAGAATAGCAATGTGCAATAAACTGCTGTGAATCTTGATATTTCTTCAAAAAATCATCAAAACGAGACGAGGGATTTAATTTCGGGAAATAAGCTCTGATGGATTGTTTGGCAGCAGCAATCATGATTTTTTCCAAGCGTTCCATTTTAATAACTTTACGTTCTGAAAATTGACAAATGATGGGTGTTATTTCGCTAATGCCAATTTCAATCGCTTTCTCAACAAACCACTCAAAACGTTCCATATTTTTGGTTGGAGCAATCGCAATATGCAAGTAATAATTTAATTTGCCAAAGTCAGGTATCGTTTCTATAATTTCAAATTCACAATGTTTAGCATCAGGGAATGTAATTTTTGCTTTGTAATAGCCTCCTTTACCATCAATCAAAATGATTTCTTCGCCTTCCTTTAAACGTAACACTTTGACGGCATGTTGAGATTCTTCTTCGGAAAGAGTATTTCTTAACGTGGGTTCAGGAACATAAAAAACATTCATACTTACATTCTTTTACTTTTTCGGAAAAAATGCCAGAAATCAATAATAAATTTCTCTTTTAGCGGCTAACAGTGTATTTTTCATTAACGAAACCCTTGTCATCAACCCTACCCCGCCAGGAACAGGCGTAATGTAAGAAGCTTTAGGAGCAACTTCGTTAAAAGCTACATCTCCTTTGAGTTTGTATCCTGACCTCGTTTCAGTAGAAGGAACTCGCGTTGTTCCTACGTCAATCACTACCACACCTTCTTTCACCATGTCACCTTTTAAAAATTCTGGCTGACCCAAAGCAGCGACAATAATATCAGCTTGGCGACAGATTTCTGGCAAATTCTTAGTATGGCTATGACAAACTGTTACAGTAGCATCGCCTGGATATTTTTTTTGCATCATCAACATCGCAATTGGTTTACCAACAATGTTGCTTCGTCCGATAACAACACAATTTTTGCCACTCGTTTCAATTTGATAGCGTTTTAGGAGTTCCATAATTCCCATCGGTGTAGCAGAAACATAACAAGGCAAACCGATACATAAACGACCCACATTAATAGGATGGAAACCATCCACATCTTTTTTATGATCAATAACTTCGATAATTTTTTGTTCCGAAATATGTTTGGGCAAAGGTAATTGAACAATAAAGCCATCCACATCAGCATCTTCGTTTAAATGCTGCACTTCTTCCAGTAATCGTTTTTCTGTAACATCGTCCTCAAATCGAATTAAAGTTGACTTAAATCCGCAAATTTCGCAATCTTTTATTTTTCCAGCTACATACGCTTCACTACCACCGTCGTGTCCTACAATGATTACAGCCAGATGAGGACGTTTTTTACCAGCTGCTATCATTTGCCGAACTTCTTCAGCAATTTCTTTTTTTATTTGTTCCGAAATAAGTTTCCCATCTAAAAGTGTATACATAAATCGACTTAATTTTTAAAAATTTATCCACAAGATGAATTCATAAACAATACAAATATACAGTATTTTGTGTAATTGCAGAAATAAAAAGATGTTGAAATAAAGTAGCATTTACGGAATACCCTAAATGAATAACCCCGAGGTAAGCCTCGAGGAATTCTTTTGATTAAAATCTATATAAGAAGGAAAAGATAAAATTTTGACTTGAAGTTGCTGCTAAAATATTCAAATTTAATCACTGTGCTTTCTTTCTTCTTTCCCTTTTCTTACACTTAAAAAAGTAAATGGAAAGTATTGTAGAAATTAAAATTTGAATTATCTTTGCACTACCAAAACAAAATAGTCTGGTGCGGTAGTTCAGTTGGTTAGAATATCGGCCTGTCACGCCGGGGGTCGCGGGTTCAAGTCCCGTCCGCACCGCAAAAAATTAAAAAGCTCATTACTTTTCGGTAGTGAGCTTTTCTTTTTATCTAAATTGACGCCAAAAAATTTTTGGAGATAAAAAAACTTGCACTATGGTAAGAGTGAAAGACATTTTTCCAGACTTTCTTCCCAATGGGGAATGCAGATGTTGAAAGTTTTCTTGATTTTGGTTTTATTTAAAACGCTATAGAAAGGTCGTTGAGCTTTAGTTGGAAATTCCTTACTTTCAATTGGTTGAATTGAACATTCCATATTTTTTATTCGAAAAATAGCTTTTGCGAAATCATACCACGAGCAAACCCCTTCGTTGGAGAAATGATAAATTCCAGGCTGAAAAGACTGCTGTTGTAAAATGGTTAAAATGGCTTTTGCCAAGTCAGCGGCATAAGTAGGTGTCCCAATCTGATCAAAAACCACGTTTAATTCCTGGTGTTCTTTTCCCAAACTCAACATTTTTTTAACGAAATTATTTCCAAAAGAAGAATACAGCCACGAAGTACGGATAGTCATAGCTTGCTGGCAATTTTCCAATAAAGCTTCTTCACCAGCCAACTTTGATTTTCCATAAACGGAAACAGGCGAAGGAAGATCTTCTTCCACGTAAGGCTTAAAATTTTTTCCATCAAAAACATAATCAGTAGAAATGTGCACTACTTTTAAATGTTGTTCTGCAGCAATTTCTCCAATATTTTTTACTGCTTCAGCATTAATTTTATAACATAAATCAACTTCATCTTCTGCTTTATCTACATTGGTATAAGCAGCACAATTAACCAAAAAATGGGCTTTATTTTTTATAACAAAGTCTTCCAGTGCCTTTTTATCTGTAATATCCAGTTCTTCTATATCGGTATAAATATATTGAAAAGCAGAAAAGTGATCAGAAATTTTTTGTATTTCGCTACCCAATTGTCCATGACTGCCCGTGACTAAAATTGTTTTCATTTTTTCATCTTTAAAAATTGAATTCAGCATGATCAAAAAAAGGATGTTTACTATCTTTTTCTGAAATAATCATTTTTTCTGCTGGAATTCTCCAATCAATAGCCAGTATAGGGTCGTTGTAAATAATTCCCCGTTCCAAAGATGGATTATAAAATTCATCACATTTATAAGCAAAAATAGCCATTTCAGAAAGGACAGCATAACCATGTGCAAATCCCTTTGGAATTAGAAACTGCAAATGATTTTCGGCGGAAAGTTCTATCCCGTACCATTGTTTAAAAGTTGGCGAAGTAGAACGTAAATCTACTGCAACATCCCACACTTTTCCTTCGATGACATAAACCAACTTGCTTTGACTTGCTGGTGAAAGCTGATAATGTAACCCGCGAAGAACACCGTAAGTAGATTTGGATTGATTATCCTGACAAAAATGACAAGTAATTCCAATTTCATTATATCTTTTCTCATTGTAAACTTCGTAAAAATAGCCTCGTGAATCCTCAAAAATTTGTGGTTTGATTACCAGTAAATCTGGAATTGGTGTTTTGATAATTTCCATCAGAATAATTATTTTATTTTAGATTAAAAATTGCAAATATTTTATTTACAGAATATTATATAAATTTATTTTGATTCATTGGCAATTTTAAGAAGATATTCACCATAATGATTTTTGTTTAATGGTTCGGCAAGCTTCACCAACTGTTCTCGATCAATATAGCCACTGCGATAAGCAATTTCTTCCAGACAGGCTATTTTCAAACCCTGACGGTTTTCAATCGTAGCAATAAAATTGGAAGCTTCCAGTAAACTATCATGCGTACCCGTGTCGAGCCACGCCATTCCGCGTCCCATAATTTTTAATTTCAATCTATTTTCATTCAAATACAAACGGTTTAAGTCAGTGATTTCCAGCTCGCCCCGTTTGGAAGGTTTTAACTGTTTTGCCTTTTCAACAACATCATTGCTATAAAAATATAAGCCTGTGACAGCATAATTCGATTTTGGATGCTCAGGTTTTTCCTCCAGGCTCAATACATTTCCTTCACTATCAAATTCAGCCACGCCATATCGTTGAGGATCATTAACATAATAACCGAAAATTAACGCTCCATCTTCTAATTGTGCTGCTTCTTTTAGTTGTTTTGAAAAATCATACCCATAAAAAATGTTGTCACCTAAAATCATACAGACATTTTCGTTGCCAATAAAATTTTCTCCAATAATAAATGCTTGTGCCAAGCCATCGGGTGAAGGTTGCACTGCATATTCAATTTTTAATCCAAAATCACTTCCGTCATTTAACAAACGTTCGTAAAGATGAATATCTTGTGGTGTTGAAATGATAAGAATTTCACGAATGCCTGCCAGCATAAGGATTGATAAAGGATAATAAATCATGGGTTTATCATAAACAGGAATGATTTGTTTTGAAATGCTTTTGGTAATAGGATAAAGTCGTGTACCAGAACCACCTGCCAGAACAATGCCTTTCATAGTATATAAATTATTAAAAATAAAATTCTGGAAAAGAATTTCCCAAAATTATAAATTATTTAGGGAACAAACTGAAAGTTTTCAATTTATTCTTCAAATTTAAGTTCACCTTCCTGAAAAAGCCGATAATCTTTTGCAAGTTGACTCATAAACTGACTTATTTTTTCTTGAGCTTCCAATGTAGCTGGTGTGATTTCTGCTTTTTGTAACCGCAAGGTCATAATTCCATACAGAAAGTTAAAACACAATTCGATGTCACTGACATTGGTAGTAGATTTTTTTCGCAGCTCGATGATATAGGGAAAAATGGAATAAAATTTTTCATTGTAAAAATGATCTTTCCCAGAAGTAAGCAACTGTTGATGAAATTCATTCAGCTCGATAATGATGTTTTTGTTCAATTGTAAATGGCCTTTTTCTACGATATTCTCTCGACGCATCATGTCAATCAGACTTTCATACCATTCATATAATTTTTTACGGTCGCTTTCTGAAACAGGATAGGATGCAATAATATTTTCATTAATCGCTTCTATATCCAGATGAAAAGCACGAATTACATCTTCAATCTGCCACATATAAAGCAAGTATTCGCAGATATTTTCATTTTTCAAGCGTTGAGCTATGAACATGATTTATTTTATCAATTAAAAAGTTCGAATAAAAGATGGAGATAAATAAAAAGCTGACAAATTAAGAGAAAAATTTAATTTTTACTTTTCCTCTTTTTCCTCTTCGTCCCAATCTTCTTCATCCCAGAAAGTGGGTTCTTCAATAAAATTATCCAGTTCACGACGTTCCTTTTTGGTAGGTCTGCCGCTGCCGGGTTTTCTACCCATTTTTTGAGAAATTTTTCCAAGTTCAATTAACTCTCGTTGATCTGGTGTCGTGACATCGGTCATAAAATCAGGAACTAATTTGGAATTCATCCGATTTTCAGCCAGTTTAAGTATTTTATAAGAATACAAAACAGGATTTCTTTTGATGTTGATTACGTCGCCTACTTTAACCAAATGCGAGGGTTTCACAGGCACATTTTGAATCAGAACCTTTCCTTTTTTGCAAGCTTCGGCTGCCAGTGTTCGTGTTTTGAACAGTCGTACTGCCCAGAGCCATTTATCTATGCGAATTTCGGATTTCATTGAGCGGTTAAAAACTGTTTATTGTTGAATTGTGACATGGTTGATTCAATTCCCCCCAAACAAAAACTTTTAATCATTTCAATGGCTTGTTCTACCAATTTTGGTAATACGTTAGCTTCTTCTTCTGTCCAATGACCCAGCACATATTCTACTTGTTTTCCACGAGGATAATTATTCCCTATGCCAACACGCAGTCGAGCATATTGATTGTGTCCCAATATTTCTTGAATGCTTTTTAAGCCATTGTGACCTGCATCAGCACCTTTGGGTTTTAAACGAAGTGTGCCAAATGGCAAGGAAATATCATCTACAATTACCAATAAATTTGGTACCTCAATTTTTTCTTTTTCCATCCAGTATCTTACAGCAAGACCGCTTCGGTTAACAAAAGTAGAAGGTTTTAATAAAATCAAAGTATGACCTTTCAGTTTTATTTCACAGATAGCTCCGTATCGTTTGTCAGTAAAAAAAACATTGGACGCTTTCGCAAAGGCGTCCAATATTGTAAAACCTATGTTGTGGCGGGTATTTTCATATTCAGGTCCGATATTTCCTAACCCTACAATTAAGTACTTCATTCCCTGAAAAATTTATTTTGAAGTAACTTTTTTAAAAATCAATAAAAAATTAAAGTTAAGTAAATGCTAATTTTATAATTTCCAATTGAAAATTTTGTCACATACTTAAACTTTCTGTAAAAAATTTCATTATTTACCGGGAGCCGCAGCTTCACGAGCAGCACGGGTGGCTTTCACTTGAGCAACAACAGCAGTTTTGGCATTTAAGATTTCAAAATCTTTGAAAGAAAGAGAACCAATCTGAATAGATTTACCCAGCCCCAGTGAGGTGACATCAATAGTAATATTTTCAGGTAGTTTCGTATAAATTCCTTTTACTTTCAAGTAACGAAGTTCAAGACTCAGTTTACCGCCCGCTTTGACACCTTCAGCAAGTCCTTCCAATTTTACAGGAAGTTTTACCACAACTGGCTTTTTTTCATTTATTTCCAAAAAATCTATATGCAATACTGCATCAGTAACAGGATGAAATTGAATTTCCTGAATAATGGAAGTAAATTTTTGTTTATCAATATCCAAATTAATAACAAAGACGTCTGGCGAATAGATCAACTTTTGGATTTCCTTATTGGAAACAGTAAAAAATACATTTTCTTTCCCGCCATACAAAACGCACGGGACTTCATTAGCTTTTCTTATTACTTTACTTGCTTTTTTCCCTAATTCTGTTCTTTTTGTTCCTTTTAAATCAAATGTTTTCATTTTTTTATTTTATGTGTTACTCAAAATTTAAGCTAATTTTAGTAGTGATTAGATTGCTTAATTTCCCATCACACTTTCTTTTTGCAAAGGTAGATAAAAATTTTACGTTGTACAAACGTACTTAATTTTTTATTGCCTAGTAGAGTCAACCAGCAAGTGCGAAATTATAAAAAATGTTTGAAAAACTCATTTTTAGGAGAATTAAAGTTTAATTTTTCTCGAGGTCTTCGATTCAGTTTGTACTGAATATTTTTGATATCCTC
>JAGPGD010000045.1 GCA_018056165.1 Paludibacteraceae bacterium
ATTTCTTTTTTGCTAAACCCTATCATTCATGGGAAAGAGGAGCTAATGAAAATACAAACGGACTTATTCGTCAGTATTTTCCTAAAAAAACTTCTTTTGAAAATCTTTCTGATCAGGATATAAAGCGGGTAGAAGATATTTTGAACAACAAACCAGGAAAAAAATTAAATTTCTTAACACCAAATGAATTTTTATTACGAAATTTGTCTAACCAAAAAGTTGCATTTGTGACTTGAATTCAGCAGTTTTTAAAAGATAATTTCCAAAAATTTTTCATAATTTTTCTTTCGTTGATAAAGATTTAAGATAACTTTCGAATGATTCAATTCAAATAAATGTTAGTTTTACAAATAGAACTTCTAACTTTGTGAATTGATAACTTTTTAATCTTTTAAAAAAATAAGATGTCCAGAATTGCAAATAACTTAACAGATTTAATTGGGAATACTCCTTTAATGCGACTTTCAAATTACAGTAAAATAAAAAATCTCGAAGCAGAAATAATTGTTAAAATTGAAGCATTTAATCCCTGCGGCAGTGTTAAAGATCGTGTTGCCAAAGCGATGATTGAAGATACCGAAAGGCGAGGAATTTTAAAATTAGGGTCAGAAATCATTGAACCAACCAGCGGAAATACTGGTATTGGTCTGGCGATGGTAGCAGCCATAAAAGGCTATAAATTAACTCTTACCATGCCTGAAACGATGAGCATTGAACGAAGAAACCTGTTAAAAGCTTTGGGAGCCAATATTGTTTTAACACCTGGAGCTTTAGGGATGCAAGGTGCTATTGACAAAGCAATAGAATTGCACGAAAAAAATTCCAACTCATTTATTCCTCAACAATTTGAAAATCCTATCAATCCGCAAATTCATCGATTAACCACTGGTGAAGAAATTTGGCAAGATACTGATGGGAAAGTTGATATATTTGTAGCAGGTGTAGGAACAGGAGGAACCATTAGTGGCGTAGGTGAAGCTTTAAAAACTCACAACTCTAATATAAAAATTGTTGCCGTAGAACCTGCTGGTTCACCTGTACTTTCTGGTGGTAAGGCTGGTGCTCATGCCATTCAAGGAATTGGAGCTGGCTTTATCCCTAAAAATTACAATCCTGCGGTGGTTGATGAAATTATTAAAGTAAGTGATAATGACGCAATGTTTACTTCTCGATTACTTGCTCAACAAGAAGGATTGTTAGTCGGCATTTCGTCTGGTGCAGCTGCTTATGCGGCAACCGTTCTGGCACAACGTCGTGAAAACAAAGGAAAAACCATCGTGGCACTTTTGCCTGATACAGGTGAACGTTATTTATCAACAATGCTCTATGCTTTTGAAAAATATCCATTATAAAATTCAATAAATCAGATAATAATTATGGAAAATAAAAAATTAAAATTTGAAACGCTTCAAGTTCATGCCGGACAAGAAGTGGACAAAACTACCAAATCAAGAGCAGTTCCTATTTATCAAACCAGTTCTTATGTATTTGATGATGCAGCAGAAGGTGCGGACTTATTTGCTCTTCGTAAATTTGGGAACATGTACACTCGTTTACAAAATCCTACCACTGATGTTTTCGAAAAACGAATGGCTGCTCTTGAAGGTGGAATCGGTGCGTTAGCTACTGCTTCGGGACAAGCTGCTCAATTTATCGCATTAAACAATATTTTACAGGAAGGGGACAACCTGGTTTCTACTTCTCATTTATATGGAGGAACTTATAATCAATTCAAAAATCAATTCAAAAGGATGGGCATTATCGCAAAATTTACAGAAAATGATAAACCCGCTACTTTTGAAAAACTGATTGATGACCATACCAAAGCCATTTATGTGGAAACTATGGGAAATCCTGATTTGAATGTACCTGATTTTGACGGTATTGCTACAATTGCCGATAAGTATAAGATTCCTTTAATTGTCGATAATACTTTTGGTGCAGGAGGTTATTTGTTTCGTCCCATCGAACATGGAGCTGCCATTGTTGTGGAAAGTGCTACCAAATGGATTGGCGGACATGGTACTTCATTGGGCGGAGTAATTATAGACAGCGGAAAATTCAATTGGGGAAATGGTAAATTTCCTTCTTTTACAGAACCTTCTGAAAGTTATCACGGACTGGTATTCTGGGATGCTTTTGGTCCCAAGAGCCCTTATGGAAACGTTGCTTTTATTATGAGAGCTCGCATGGAAGGACTTCGTGATTGGGGACCAGCCATTAGTCCTTTTAATTCTTTTCTTCTTTTGCTCGGATTGGAAACCCTTTCTTTAAGAATGGAACGCCATGTACAGAATGCTCTGGAAATTGCACAATGGCTGGAGAAGCAACCATCCGTTGAATTTGTTAATTATCCAGGTTTGGAAAGCAGTCCTCATCATGAACTCGCCAAAAAATATCTGAAAAAAGGATTTGGCGGCGTTCTTTCATTCAAACTAAAAGGTGGTGCTGAAGCTGCTGATAAATTTATCAATAATTTAAAACTAATCAGCCATTTAGCAAATGTAGGTGATGCTAAATCATTAATTCTTCAACCAGCAACAACCACTCATGAACAATTATCTCCTGAAGACAAAATTGCTGCAGGTGTTCTTCCTGGTTTACTTCGCTTTTCGGTAGGAATAGAAAATGTGGAAGATATTAAGGAAGACATTGAACAAGCTTTGAAAAAAATTTAAAGGAGAAATTTATATATTTTTAAATTTGCCAGCTTCGGTGGTCAACTTCATTATTTCTATCAAAATGTTATCAAAAAGAGTAATTTTTATTGATAACCCTAATGATTTCATTATCAAAAATGAAAAAATGTTATCAATTTTTTTTGAGAATTAAAATTTTTCTATATTTTTGTTAGTATAAATTAAACTTGCTACCATGGAAAAAATTGATGAATTAGATCGAAAAATTTTAAGAATCATTACCCAAAATGCTCGTTTGCCATTTAGGGATGTAGCTGCTGAATGTGGAGTTTCCCGGGCTGCTGTACATCAGCGTGTTCAACGACTGATCGATATGAAGATAATTACAGGCTCTGGCTATTTAGTGAATCCTAAAAAACTCGGGTATCAAATGTGTGTTTATATTGGCATTACGCTTGAACGTGGTTCTATGTATAAAAAAGTCATTCAGGAATTGGAAAAAATTCCAGAAATCGTTGAATCACATTATACTTTGGGACCTTATACCATTTTGATTAAATTGTATGCAAAAAATGATGAACATTTAATGGAATTACTGAATGGAAAAATTCAAGAAATAAAAGGAGTTGCTGCTACTGAAACACTTACTTCGCTCGACCAAAGAATTTGCCGAACTATTCCAATTGAATAAAATTCCTTGAGTAGAAAATCAAGAATCCCTTAAAAAGTATTTGACGATTTTTTTAAATCCCTTTAAAATATCATTTAAACAAAATTTAAATTCTATTTATTGAATAGTTTTCTTCTTTCATTCTGATAAAATTTATCAGGATGAATTTTATTTATTTGTTGATCAATTTTTTATAAATAGATTTATATGACAATTTTAGTAACAGGTGCAAATGGTTTATTGGGACATTGGGTCGTTCAAGAATTATTAGATCGCAATTATACCGTTAAAATCGTAGTTCGAACTTGGAAAAATATTTTTTTTGATTTAAAATCAGTAGAAGTTATTACTGGCAATTTTACTAATTATAAAACATTGAAAAAGGCTGCTACAGGATGTGATGCCATTGTTCATCTTGCTGCTATTACCGCCACAAATTTGCTTCATTACGAAGATTATCAAAAAATTAATGTAGAAGGTTCAGCTCAGGTAATTCGAGTTGCCAACGATTTACAAATCAAAACAGTGATATACATCAGTTCTTCCAATACCATTGGTTATGGAAGTAAAGATCAACCTGCCAATGAAGAATCTCCTTTTCAGTTTCCTTTTACTGAATCTTTTTACGCTCGCAGCAAAAAGGAAGCAGAAGAGCTTTTTTCAAAGTTTGCTTCACAAAAAAATGATCGTCATATAATTATTATTCATCCCACTTTCATGATTGGAGCTTATGATACAAAACCCAGTTCAGGGAGATTGTTGTTGATGGGTTATAAACCACGATTCATGTTTGTCCCAAAAGGTGGAAAAAATTTTGTAGCTGCTCGCGACGTAGCTGTAGCTATTTGCAATGCTTTGACAATGGGAAGAAATGGCGAACATTATCTGGCTGCTGGAGTGAATCTTTCCTTTAAAGAATTTTACACATTGCAGAAACAAGTAGGTAATTATCAGCAGGTAATTATTAAATTACCCAATTTTCTTCTCAAAATTATGGGAAAAATTGGTGACTTCTTTCGATGGCTGGGCATTAAAACAGATGTTTGCACCATGAATCTTCAGCAATTGATGATTCAGGAATATTATAGCAATGAAAAAGCAAAAAAAGAATTAATGATGCCTCAAACCGATATAAAAAAAGCTATTGAAGAAACGTTGAACTGGTTTAAATATCGGGGTTGGATTTAATCCAAATTTTTCATTAAGAAGAATTTCTAATAGCAGTCATTGGAAAAAATGTTTTATAATTATTTAAATCACGATACATTAAATATTGACAAAATTGAGACGGTTTTTTGATGCTGAAAATAAGAAATTCTTATTCATTAAAGAATATGCAATTTTTATACATACAATAAATAGCCTTATTTATAGCATTTTACAGAATATTACTTTCGTTTAGGTTAGGGTATTTGTTTTTAATAATAATTCTGAATTAAGGTAGCAAGCGTTTTTATTGTTCTCGCAGGAAAAGGGTTTAAAATTTTGTTGTTTACACGTAAACGCATTACAACTTCCTTACGGAAAAGATTATGCCAGGAATCTTCCTTTTGGTAATAGTTGGCAGCAACATCCCACATAAGTTTACCAGGAGAAGAAAATTAATCTCTTTGTCTTTCAATTTTTGACTTTTTAAACATTTTATCTCATTTTTTCATTAATATGTTGAAATATAATAATATGTACAAATTTTTCAAAAAACTTTTTCAAGCGTTTTTGTTTTTTTATGCCAATAAATATAAATAAACTACCTTTGAAAGACTTTTCAGAGGGGCTTCACTTTTAAAATTGAAAAATTGAAAATAGTTATAGATAGTAACATACCTTATATACAAAATGTATTTGAACGGGTAGCTGAAGTAGCTTATTTACCTTATCATCAAATAACCAATGAAACCATTCGTGATGCCGATGCATTGATTATAAGAACAAGAACTAAATGCAATGCTCAACTTTTGAATGGAACCCATGTAAAATTTATTGCTTCTGCTACCATAGGCTACGATCACATTGATGCAGATTATTGTTCCGCTCACGGAATAAAATGGACCAATGCTCCTGGATGCAATTCGTTGGCAGTAACTCAATATATCGCTTCTGCACTAAGTTTTTTAGTGAAAAAAAATCATTTCAACTTATCATCACAAACTATTGGTGTAGTTGGTGTTGGAGCGGTTGGTTCAAAAGTAGCCAAGTTGGCAGCTTCTTTTGGAATGCAAGTATTATTAAATGACCCACCACGAGCCAGACGAGAAGGACCAGAAAAATTTGTTTCATTAAAAGAAGTGTGCGAAAAAGCTGATATTATTACTTTTCATCCGTTGCTCAACATGTCAGGCATTGATAAAACTTATCACCTGGCTGATGAAGATTTTTTTTATGCCCTCAAACGAAAACCTATTATCATCAATGCTGCACGAGGTGAAGTTATATCAACAGAAGCCTTATTGAAAGCGTTCGAAGAAGGAAAAATATCAGGAATGATAATTGATTGCTGGGAAAATGAACCAAATATTAATAGAGAATTATTGATGCGATGCATATTGGGAACTCCTCATATTGCAGGTTATTCCATAGAAGGTAAAGCTAATGCGGCGGCACAAAGTGTAAAAGCAGTAAGTAAATTTTTTGGATTGGGCTTGGACAACTGGGAACCAACTGATTTGCCTGAGCCTTTTCCACTTAAAGCCACTTCTTTTGACTCTCCAATGGATTTTTTCCTGCAAACATATAATATTGAAGCTGATAGTCAGCAACTTAAATCTCTACCTGAATTATTCGAAAATCACCGTTCCAATTACATTTTTCGTCGCGAACCAAAAGCATACCTGAATCAACTCGAAGAAGAAATACAAAAGAAATTTTTTGAACAATTCCCTATCTTTTTCAAATAATTTTTTATCTTTACTTCATGTTTTACAGTAAATATTAAAAAAAGAAGAATAATTTGCATTTTTAAAATTAAAAATCTGTTTTAGTAGTAAAAAAGCATCTACATATAAAGGTTGGGAAAAATTGTAACTTTGAAAAAGAAAAATATGACAACAAAAGCAAAACCATTTATTAAATGGGTCGGAGGAAAAACTCAGTTAATAGACAGTATTAAAGAATTATTACCCAAAGATTTTACTGAGCAAAATGCCGTAACTTATATAGAACCTTTTGTAGGCGGTGGTGCTGTTTTATTTTGGATTTTGCAACAGTATCCTAATATAACAAAAGCAGTGATCAATGATATTAACCCGGATTTAACAACTGCTTATAAAATAATCAAAAAAAAACCGAATGAATTAGTTAAAATTTTACAAATAATTCAAGATGAATATTTGCCTTTAAACGAAAACAAACGAAAAGAATACTATTTAGACAAACGAAATAGATTTAATACTAAATCTCTTGATCTTGTTGAAAATACAGCTTTATTTATTTTTTTAAATCGCACTTGTTTTAATGGTTTGTATCGTGTAAACAGCAAAGGACTTTTTAATGTGCCTTTTGGCAAATACGTAAATCCAAAAATCTGCGATGAACAAACTATTTATGCAGATAGTCAATTATTGCAAAAAGTTGAAATTCTCACTGGAGATTTTGAAGAAACATTGAAATATGCCTTTAATAATACTCTTTTTTATTTTGATCCTCCATATAAACCATTAAGCAAAACTTCAAGTTTTAACTCTTATTCAAAAGAAAATTTTGATGACAAAGAACAAATTAGGTTAAGAAATTTTTGCAGAAAGATTGATATGCTTGGTTATGATTTTATTTTAAGCAATTCTGATCTAAAAAGCAAAAATCCCAATGATGATTTTTTTGATAATTTGTATGGGCAATTTAACGTTAAGCGTGTTTATGCAACAAGAATGGTAAACGCAAATGCTGAAAAAAGAGGAAAACTAACAGAATTACTAATTACCAATCAACCATCAGAAAAATTAAAATATGTCAAAACAATTTGAGGACTTTATTTTAAATTTAAGTGAAACTAATGCAACCCTTGATTATTTTACCGATTTTGAAAAAATAAAGTCTAACATCAACAAAATTTTAATAAAACTTAATCAATTAAACTATTTGATAGGGAAAGAAAATTTAAAATTTGCAATTGAAGAGCTGTTTGAAGAGAATCCAAAGGTATTTGATGTTTTAGGTATTTTAATTGCAGTAAGAAAAAATGATAATGCTAAAACTTTCAATCGAGAAGGAAATATCGTTTATCTTGACTCATATTTTCAAACACCTGAAAAAATTTATGAATTTATTGAAGATACAGGACTTGGAGAGATCTTCAGAAACAAAAATATTACAAATCTTGTAGATTATGTATTTGGTGTTGAAGTCGGGTTAGACACAAATGCAAGAAAAAACAGAAGTGGACAAAATATGTCAAAAGCAGTTTCTCTTATTTTTGACAAGGCTAAAATATTTTATAAAAAGGAAATTAACAGTTCAGAATTCCCAGAAATCACAAGTTTAGGAGTTGACCTTAAAAGGTTTGATTTCGTTATTAAGACTGCAAAAAAAACATACTTAATTGAAACTAACTTTTATAATGTTGGGGGTTCTAAGTTGAATGAAGTAGCACGAGCATATGCCGATATTGCTCAAAAAATTAATCAATATCCTAATTATGAATTTGTTTGGATTACGGATGGGCGAGGTTGGTTTTCCGCAAAAAACAAATTAGAAGAAGCTTATTCCGTTATTCCAAGTGTGTATAATCTTTCAAATCTTGAAACGTTTACTCAAAAAATTAAAAATGAAATCGTATTAACATTTTAACAAAAAAGATGGCAAAAAATATTTATCAGCATGAAATTGACTTGAAAAAAATTATAATTAAAAACTCTAATAAAGAAGAGTTTGCTAAAAAGTTAATTGATTTACCTTACAGAGGTTACGAAGTAGAATCTCTTTCAAATGGGAATAAAATTGTAATCACAAAACCTGGTGGTAAAAGTGTTTATGGTAAACCTAAAAAAGAAGATTTTTTGGTTTTTATTTATAATCCTAAAGAAAATTCATTATGGCAAATTTCACACAAACAAATATTTGACGACATTGTAGAAAAATCAAATGAAAATAAATCTTTGACTATCGCATTAATTGATTTGATGGAAAGAACATTGAATGGTCAAGAACCGAATGATTTTATTGAGGAGATTTCAAAATTAAATTTCATAACTGGAGAAACGCCGGAAACTTTAATTAAATCATATAAATGGAT
The DNA here is from genome assembly GCA_018056165.1 of Paludibacteraceae bacterium. Classification (GTDB taxonomy): domain Bacteria; phylum Bacteroidota; class Bacteroidia; order Bacteroidales; family Paludibacteraceae; genus MVYY01. Next base: position 8,537 of record JAGPGD010000045.1, read on the forward strand.
TTGGGGACAAGAAGATGTGAACTATCCTAATGGTGAAGGACGTTTAATGTCTTGGCGCTCTTTTGAAGAATTAAGAGAAAAACTAAAATGATAAGTCCTTTTTTTAAGTCCAATGACAAAGCCTTTACTTTATTAAAAGGCGATTGTATTGAACTTCTTAATCAGTTTGATTTCAAGTTTGATATGATATTTGCCGACCCTCCTTATTTCTTGTCAAATGATGGTATTTCTGTCCAGAGTGGAAAAATGGTTAGCGTCAATAAAGGAGAATGGGATCGCTCAAATGGTTTTGAAAAAGATAATGAATTTAATTATTATTGGCTAAAAGCCTGCAAGGAACACTTAACAGAGAATGGTACAATATGGATAAGTGGTACTTTTCATAATATTTTTTCAGTTGCTCAAATGCTTACTGAATTGGATTATAAAATTTTAAATTGCATAACATGGGCAAAAACCAATCCTCCTCCAAACTTGTCGTGCAGATATTTTACACATTCAACTGAATTTATTATTTGGGCAAAAAAGAGTAAAAAAGCTTCTCATTATTTCAATTACGAGCTAATGAAATCTATAAATGGTGGAACTCAAATGAAAGATGTTTGGAATCTACCAGCAATTTCTCCCTGGGAAAAATCATGTGGCAAACATCCCACACAAAAACCATTGGCTTTACTTGCCAGAATAATATTGGCGTCTACTAGAAAGAATGAATGGATTTTAGATCCCTTTACGGGAAGCAGTACTACAGGCATCGCTGCAAATTTGTTAAACAGAAAATTTCTCGGGATTGATAAAGAAGAAGAATACTTAAGAATCTCAAAAAATCGAAAACTTGAGATAGACAATCCTCAAATTTTTAGCACCTATAGAAAAAAATTATACGGATTTGAAAATAAAAATCAATTGGAATTATTTTTAGCAAAAGAACCCAAAGTTGAATATGAACGAAGTTTAAATTTTGATTAAAAAACCAATTTAAATAAGTAACAAAACCTTAAAATCTATAGTTAGGCAATAACCATTACAACAAACAATAAGGACACTATTCAATCTATTTGTTCGCCTATTGAATATGAATTTTAAAGAAAAACTCACCAAACAGTTTGAAATTTTTTTCAGATAAAATAATTTCAGAATTTTTTCTATATTTGAATTAGTAAAGAGCTTTTATTTGATTTTGTTCTATAAGTTAAAAGTAAATTTCTGATGAAAAATCTATTATATACCATTTTATTATGTGGAATTGTCACTAATTCAGTAGCACAACTTCCAGTGGATTTATTCGTCAATGATCCATTGTTGAAGAATGCCAATGTCGGTTTAGTTGTCAAAGATTTAAAAACCAATAAAATACTTTATAGTTATCAGCCTAATAAATGTTTTGTACCTGCATCAGTGTTGAAATTGATTACTACTGCAACCGCACTGGAATTGTTAGGACCCGATTTTCGTTTTCAAACTCAACTGGAAATTGACGGAAAATTAAGTGCTGATAGTGTTCTGAATGGTAACTTATTTATTCGAGGAAGTGGAGATCCAACATTAGGCTCAGTTAAGTTAGGCGATAAAAACTTTCTGAACAAATGGATAAAAGCAGTACAGGACAAAGGAATAAAAAAAATTAATGGTCAAGTTATTGCAGATGCCAGTTTGTATGACAATGAAGGTGTAAGTCCCTTTTGGATATGGGAAGATATTGGAAATTATTATGCAGCAGCGGTTTATGGAATTTCTTACCTCGATAATACTTTTCAACTGGTTTTGCAATCAGGACCTGTAGGAACAACCCCTAAAATTGTTCGAGTAATTCCTCCTTTACCCGATTTAATTATTGAAAATTATTTAAAAAGTACTTTAATTGGATTTGACAGTGCTTATTTTTACGGCATGCCTTATTCAAATATACGAAGATTATATGGCGAAATTCCAGCCAACCGTTCTTCTTTTGTAGTAAAAGGCGATATTCCCAATCCTGTCTTGTTGCTTGCTCAGCATTTTACTGAACAACTTAATAAAAATGGAATTCCTGTAACCCAAGATGCTACTGATCAAGTGCCTTTTTCTCGTAACAGAACGGTGATTTATACTCATTATTCTCCACCTTTAAAGGAAATTATTGCTGAAATCAATAAAAACAGCAACAATCATTATGCAGAACAACTTTTTCGTTATTTGGGTTTGCAAAATAAAAAAGTAGCGACCAATAGCGGAGCAATAAAAGTAATCACCAATTTCTGGAAATCAAAAGCTCTGGATGTAAACCAATTGTTTTTGTATGACGGTTCAGGTCTTTCTCCCATGAATGCTGTTTCAGCTCAATTTTTGACCGACTTGTTGACTTATATGTTTACCACCAGCAAAAACAAAACAGATTTCATTCATTCTCTTGCAGTATCAGGAGATCAAGGAACATTGAAATCTTTTCTTACCAACACTCCGCTTGAAGGGAAAGTGTATGCTAAAAGTGGTACTATTGCCCGTGTAAAATCGTATGCAGGATATATAAAACAAGAAGATAAAACTTATGCTTTTGCCATTCTGGTAAATAATATAAGAAGCTCAAAAGCAGTGCAGTATCGAATTGAAAAACTGTTATTATCAATTCAATAAGCGGAAAAAATCTGTCAGTATGTTTTAAAAAATTGACCTTGTCTGATGAGCCGAAAAATGAATAGTTGCGAGGTGCGAGGGACGAGTTTTGAAGTATAAAGCGAAATTGCCGAAACAATAAAAAACAAACACCTTCTGAGCCAAAAAATGAAGTAAGGTTTGAAGCAAAATCTCATTTCGAAAAAATATTCGATATTTCGAATTTTTTGTGGAAGCGTAATGCTTTACGCCGGGATCATTAAAAATTCTATTTTCATGAAAAATTTGGAATAATGAAACATTTAATAAAATGAATAATTTTTTATTTTTTCCTGAAACTTCTTCTACCAACATATTATTATGGCAAAAGTTGAACGAAGAAAAGCTGCCCGAAGGTTTTGTCGTTTACACTGATTTTCAAACTGCTGGCAAAGGACAAGTAGGCAATTCTTGGGAATCAGCAGCAGGCGAAAACATTCTTTTCAGTTTACTTTTGTATCCTCAACATATTGCTATCGAAGAACATTTTTTAATTTCACAAATCACCAGCATTGGCATGAAAAAAATGTTAGATAATTATATTTCTGATGTTACCATTAAATGGCCAAATGATATTTATTGGAAAGAAAAAAAACTGGCCGGTATTCTCGTGGAAACATCTTTACAGAATAGAATAATTAAATCAGCAGTGATTGGAGTCGGTCTGAATGTGAACCAAAAAGAATTTCTGAGCGACGCACCAAATCCTGTGTCGCTTTTTCAAATTTTAGGCGAAAAACTGGACAGGCAAACATTGATGAATTCAATTGTTCAGAACATTCTCGATATTTACTATCATTGGGATAATAATAAAATTCGTTCTTGTTACCAACAATTTTTATATCGAAAAGAAGGTTATCATTTATTTGAAGCTAATAAAGAAGTTTTTTCAGCAAAAATTGTAGATGTTCTACCAAGTGGACAAATTGAATTATCGACCAAAGAAGGAGTAATAAAAAAATTTTATTTCAAGGAAGTCAAATATTTATAATCAACTTTGATTTTTATTCTATTTCTTCGAAATCAACGTATTCGCCTTCGTTTTTATCAAAAATTTTTTCTTTGCGTTGGATAGGTTTCTCTTCTCTTTTGCGATGGTGAAATATTTTATTTCCTTTCCCCCTGAAATTGAAAAGAGAACGAAAAAAACCAAATAAAACGATAACGCCAAATAAAAAGAAAAACAATAAAAAGATTAATATTGAGAAAATTAAATTCATGTCAATTTTTTTAATAAACAGCCTTAGCTACACGTTTCACGCTTTGTGCAGCCATTAAGCTATAAAAATGAATACTTGGCACGCCATGTGCTTTTAAATCAGCAGCTTGCTTTATACACCATTCTACACCTACTTCAGTGGCTTCTTTGTCAGTGCGGCATTTGCGTAATTCTGTAGCAAATTCTTCCGGAATTTCTACATGAAAAATTTTAGGAAGTACTGTTAATTGATTCATTAGCGTGATGGGTTTAATTCCTGGAATGATGGGAACTGTGATTCCTATTTCACGACATTTTTTTACAAAATCATAGTATTTTTGATTATCAAAAAACATTTGGGTTACCAAATATTCTGCACCCCCATCGACTTTTTTCTTTGTATAATACAATTCTGATTCAAAATTTGGAGATTCTTCGTGCATTTCTGGATAACAAGCCATTCCATAAGAGAAAGGTATCACACGTGATTTCATGCGAGTACCATCTAAAAAAAATCCTTTATTAAAATTGTTTACCTGTTCTTGTAAATCGGTAGCATGCAGATGACCTGTCGGAATAAATTCCTTGTCGTTTTTTCCTTTATCGCCACGTAAAAGCAGTAAATCGGTGATCCCTAAAAATTGCAAATCTATCAGTTCATATTCAATTTCTTCTTTGGTATATCCACTACAAATAACATGAGGTACAACGGTGATTTTATATTTATTTTGAATAGCAGCCGCAATGGCTACCGTACCAGGACGATATCGAATGGCTACTTGTTCAAAAAGTCCTTGTGGATTTTTTTTATATACTACTTCACTGCGATGAGTAGTAATATTAATATATTTTGGATCAAATTCTCTCAATAAATCAATGGTTTTATAAACCGATTCAATACCGTCACCTTTCAAAGGCGGAAGCAACTCAAAAGAAAAAGCCGTTGAAGGAGAATTCATTATTTTTTCAACAACACTCATAAATTTTGATAATTACAATAAAATGCTTCTTCGCAAATTTTTACTTACAAAAGTACAAATTTAATTTTGTTCTAAAAATGAACTTTGAATAAGATATGCAAAACAATGTGAAACATAGAAGAACAACTATTTGAAAAAATTTATATTTCGTAATACAAACCAATTGAAAATAAAATATCGAAATAAATAAATTCGAAGCAAATGTTGCAAGATTATGTTAAAAATAGATTTTTCTTCATTTGTGCCAGACCAAAAAAAATAGCAAAATGTAATAACAACAAAGCATGTTAGTAAGTATTTTTTCGCCTATCTGTAAATTAATTGAAAATTATCATTTATATTTGTTAGTCAGTTGTGTAAATCACTTCTATCTATGTAATAATAAAAATAGACAAAATAAAAAATACTACTTATGAATCAAAACGGACTTGACGTAAAAACGCTCGAAAACTGGTTGTGGGAAGCCGCCTGCAAAATTCGCGGACCCATTGATGCCCCCAAATACAAAGATTACATTTTACCGCTCATTTTCCTCAAACGACT
>JAGPGD010000098.1 GCA_018056165.1 Paludibacteraceae bacterium
CTCCCAACCTTTGTTTCTGATCTACAATTTCCGGTCTTTGACTGATGTCGACTCTGTCTTTAATAATTCCTCTACTGTCTTTGGCGTTTCCACGTTTTCGATATCTGCGTCCCTTATGCCTGAGGTGGGTATAAAAATCTCCACCCCCTTTTTTATCCTTCCATACATATTGGTAAATACGTTCATGGCTGACACATTCCCTGGCTTCCACAGCAGCTCTTCCGCTGATTTGTTCAGGACTGAAATCCTTTGCAAGGCATTCCTCTACATATTGTTTTACTTCTTCTGTAAAACGGATATGTTTGGGCTTATTCTTCTGCCTGCTTTCGTATTTGCGTTGTGCCAAATGTGCTTTGTATTCCCTGTTTCGATTATCGCAATTACGCTTTAGCTCGCGTGATACAACCGATTTATCTTTTCCAATAGCCAATGCTATTTCTTTTTGTTTCCATCCTTGTTGTACCATTGCCCAAATTGTGTACCTTTCCTCTACGGTTAAATGTTTCATCTTTGTAACTTTTTAAGAGGAAGAGACCAAAGTAAAGCATTTATTCCATCAGGGCAAAGGGGAAATACTCTTTTTTCTCCTTTGTCTTGAAAAATAATTTTCCTTTACCTTTTATTTCCCCTGAAAAAGTTGCATTAATTACTTGAATTTACGTAATAAAAATTTTGCAACACCCAAAATTACAAAATTATTATTGATATTCAAATACTTATAAGGGTGTTGCAAAAAAATGCGGAAAACAGGAAAAAGACTTCAAAACTTACCCGCTAAAAAATTTTCACTTATTTATCTGTTTTTAGTAATAAAATTATAGTATATTTGTTGTTCTGATATAATTTAAAAGTTTTTTATACCTTTATCTCTATAAAAATTTCTTTTAAAATACTATGGATTCGGAAATAAAATTAGTGATTAGTGGGTTAGTTTACAATCAGAATATTGTTGGCACCTATGGTTTGATATTAAGTGAAGAATCGGGCAATCGAAGATTTTCGGTAATGATAGGTGAGCCAGAAGCCCAATCTATTGCTTTAAAACTGAATAATAAAAAATTACCACGTCCCTTAACACACGATTTAATCAAAAATATTTTAGATGCTTTTGAAGTTACATTAGTAAAAGTTCTTATCAGCGATATGATCAATGATGTTTTTTATTCAGAATTACATATCAAGAAGGACAATAAAATTCTGGTAGTTGATTCTCGTACTTCTGATGCCATCGCATTGGCGGTAAGATGCAATTGCCCAATATATATCAAATCTGAAATTTTAGATATGGTAGGAGTAGTAATAGAACCAACAAATGAAGAAGAAGAAACTATCCCTGAAAAAACTGAGTATGATAAAATATCAGATTCACAATTAGATCGACTTTCTCTGGAAGAATTAGATGAATTACTTTCTATGGCAGTAAATGAAGAAAAATATGAATTGGCGGTGCATATTCGAGATGCCATAAATCGTAAAAAATCAAGCAAGCAATAACAGCTTTCCTTTTTGTTTGCTCAATTTTGAAATAGAAAAAATTTCCAAATTTTCATAAAAGATATTTTTAATCTTTTCTGAATCAACAAGATATTTAAAATAAAAATTTTAATCATCATGAGTTTAAAGTTTCGTCTTGTTATATTAAGTTTTCTTCAATATTTTATCTGGGGTTCGTGGCTTATTTCATTGGGAAGTTATTTAGGAAATGCATTGGGATTTGATGGCATTCAGATCGGAAGTATTTTTGGGGCTATGGGAATTGTTTCTCTTTTTATGCCTGGTTTGTTAGGAATTGTAGCCGACCGCTGGATACCTGCTCAAAAATTATTAGGAATCTGTCATCTTTTAGGAGCTATTTTTCTTATTCTGGCTTCTTTTCAAAGAGAATATTTTCCTTTTTATATTTTAATGTTCCTCAATGTAATGTTTTATATGCCAACTATTTCGTTAAGTAACGCCGTGGCTTATAACGCTTTAGAAGAAGCTCATTACGACATAGTAAAAGATTTTCCTCCTATTCGTGTATGGGGAACGATTGGTTTTATTTGTGCAATGTGGACGGTTGATCTTACGGGCTTCAAATATTCACAAGCTCAACTTTATGTAGCAGCAACTGCAGCTTTACTGTTGGGAATTTATTCTTTTACTTTACCTCCTTGTAAAATCAATAAAACACAAGAAAAAAAGTCGCTTGTTGATGCTTTAGGATTGCGTGCTTTTTCACTTTTTAAGCAAAAAACAATGGCGATTTTCTTTATCTTTTCTATGTTATTGGGAGCTTCACTGCAAATTACAAATGGTTTTGGCGATTTGTTTCTCAGAAGTTTTGAAAAAATGCCAGAATATGTCAATTCCTTTGGGGTAAAGCATTCTGTGATTTTACTCTCCATTTCACAAATGTCCGAAACATTGTTTATTCTGGCTATTCCTTTTTTCCTGAAAAAATTTGGAATAAAAAAAGTGATGTTAATCAGTATGATAGCATGGGTTTTTCGTTTTGGACTTTTTGGATTGGGGAATCCAGGAGAGAGATTATGGATGCTAATTCTTTCCATGATTGTCTATGGAATGGCTTTTGATTTTTTCAACATTTCAGGTTCATTGTTTGTTGAGCAATCTACTGATTCTTCTATTCGTGCTTCTGCTCAAGGATTATTTATGATTATGACAAATGGCTTGGGAGCAACAATGGGTTCTTACCTGGCTGGAATGGTTGTTGATAAGTTTGTCACCCATGCGGCTGTTCCAAGTTGGTCAACAGCATGGTTTATTTTTTCAGGTTATGCTTTAGTTGTGGCAATTTTATTTGCAATATTATTCAAATACAAATACGAGCCTGAAAAGTCACCAGAGATTTCACATTAAAAAATAAAATTGTTTTATAAAAAAGAATGTTGTTATTATTTTAATTATTGTAGCAGCACTCGTCTTATGGGGTGTTTCTATGTACAACAGTTTAGTCTCTTCTGAAGAAGCTGTTTCAAGTCAATGGTCGAATGTGGAAAATCAGTACCAGC
>JAGPGD010000012.1 GCA_018056165.1 Paludibacteraceae bacterium
CGGAAATAGACGTATCTTTCGTCTTTCCCGTTTGCTCCTTTGCGATGTTTTATTACCGGCTTTAGAAACATGTGGCAAAGTTGAACATTTTCTCGCCAATTATAAAAAAGCTGGGTGCCACACAATGGCACTTTTTCTTTCTCTACTCAAAAATTTAAAGTAAATTAACCTCACAGAGCCAATTTCTTGCGGAAAAACGGTCTGTTTCAGTAGAAAAGTATCTAAATTTTGATTATTATTAACAATCAGGGAACGGATACTCTGCAATGTGGGTTAAAATTGAAAAAAATATTTGCAACGTAAATTCAAGTAATTAATGCAACTTTTTCAGGGGAAATAAAAGGTAAAGGAAAATTATTTTTCAAGACAAAGGAGAAAAAAAGACGTAAATTCAAGTAATTAATGCAACTTTTTCAGGGGAAATAAAAGATAAAGAAAAATTATTTTTCAAGACAAAGGAGAAAAAAGAGTATTTCCCCTTTGCCCTGATGGAATAAATGCTTTACTTTGGTCTCTTCCCCTTAAAAAGTTACAAAGATGAAACATTTAACCGTAGAACAAAGGTACGAAATCTGGGCAATGGTACAACAAGGATGGAAACAAAAAGAAATAGCATTAGCTATCGGAAAAGATAAATCGGTTGTATCGCGTGAACTAAAGCGTAATTGCGATAATCGAGACAGGGAATATAGAGCAGATTTGGCACAACGCAAATACGAAAGCAGGCAGAAGAATAAACGTAAACATATCCGTTTTACAGAAGAAGTAAAATAATATGTAGATGAATGTCTTGCAAAGGATTTCAGTCCTGAACAGATAGCAGAAAGAGCCAACGTAGATGGAAGAATATATGTTATTCCTAAACGTATTTATATGTGTGGAAAGATAAGAATGAAGAAGGTAATCTTTTACTCATTTGCGACACAAAGGATGTAAATACCAAAAACGAAGAAATGCAAAAGATACCAGAGGTATTATTAAAGATAGAGTGGATATAGGTCAACGACCTGAGATTGTTGCTAAGAAAGAAAGATGGGGTAAACTGAAAATAGATACCCTGATAGAACAAAATCATAAAGGAGTTTTGCTAATGATCAACGACAGGGTAAGTAGTTATGTTATAATTGAAAAACTCAATGGCAAAGATGCCAAAGAACTTGCTGAAAAGGTCATAGAACGATTGTCTTCCTATAAGAAAAGGATTCATACGATCACCTCCGATAACGGTAAGGAGTTTGCCGAACATAAAATGATCAGCTCAGAATTGAAAGTGGAATTCTTTTTTGCTAAACCCTATCATTCATGGGAAAGAGGAGCTAATGAAAATACAAACGGACTTATTCGTCAGTATTTTCCTAAAAAAACTTCTTTTGAAAATCTTTCTGATCAGGATATAAAGCGAGTAGAAGATATTTTGAACAACAGACCAAGAAAAAAATTAAATTTCTTAACACCAAATGAATTTTTATTACGAAATTTGTCTAACCAAAAAGTTGCATTTGTGACTTGAATTCAGCTTATAAAAAATCAGTTCGAAATCGTTTATTTTTACATAAATTTGTATTTAGCCTTAAAGATCAGCATCCATAGCTCTATTAATTAAGCTTATACCAGCTATTATAAAAGGTAAACTCATATTAAAATAGGTAATGTCATATCCAGAGTCAAACAATAAATCTGCAAAATTTTCATTCGCCAATCGAAATAAAAAATTAATTGCAACTAAGATAAATAATGAGAAAGAAATGAAAATGATAATTTTATAAAAATTATTTTTTGCTTTAAACGAAAAGTATATTGCTAATGCTATTATAATTATAATATCAATTCCAAAACCTTGTCTTGTTTGTAATATAAATGGATTATGATTAGTTAAAAATAAAGTTTTATAATCCCATAAAACAAAAGGTAAAAAAGATAAAATAAAAGTGACCAATCCTGAAACAATAAAAAGTATTTTCTTTTTTAAATTTATTGTCCAGAATTCATAAAAAAAATATAAGAATAAAGGAAGAAATACAGATAATCTGGTAGACATAAATAAGCCACAAACGATTCCCAAGCTAATTGTATTGTTTTGAAGATTAAAATTCTTTTTTTGTATAATCAGTAAAGCAATAAAAACCACAAAAAAATTATACATTAGATCGCTTCTTACTGAGACTTCATACCAAAAAGCAGGAGATAAAGCCATAAGGGAAAGAAAAGTAAATGTTACTTTGTTTGAATTAGAATACCATTTTACACATAAAATCAAACAGACAAAACAAAAAATCATGCAAAGTCCCACATCTCCTAATAAATAAAAAGGTATGTGAAAAATTTGCCAAACGGGGAATGGAGAACCATATCCTCCTAAATGAGTGTTAGCAGAGTAAGGTGATTTACCTTTAAATAAGTTAGATAGAAAATTATTAATTGCTGACCATCTATCAACTTTAAGTGTTAATGGATTGATTTTTATTTGAATAAAAATAATTAAAGCCAAACTAATTATGAGAAGAGAAATCAGAAAAAACTTTAAAAGTTTATCTTTTTTCTGGAGTTTTTGGTTTATAATGAAAAAAGTTAATATAAATAAAATATAAATAAAAAAAACGATAAGAGAATCAACAAAATTAAATCGTCTTATATATTTAAAAATAAATAAACCATTTATAATAAGATATATGATGCAAAGAAGTAATGTTTTACCGTTATATTTATAATTTTTGGTGATTAAATTATTCATAATTTCGATTGAAATTTATTTTTTTGATTTTCATTTTTTTCAAAAAATCGATGCTAATACAGATAATTTTAATAATGAGAAAATGAACACAAGGAGGTAAGAGGATATCACAAAACAATTAGCCTTATTTAAGTATTAGTCAAGCAATTGTTCCGTATAATGCTTAAATATTTTAAAAGATATGACAACTTTTAAGAAAATATTTATCAAATAATTAAAAAACTTCTGATATCTTTTAAAATTATAAAAAGTTGTTTTAATTTAATATTACATAAGGACTCCTTGTTATTTATTGACATGAAACAATTCATTTCTAACGACATCATGTAAAGCATCATTCAGTTAATAAAATAGTTATCAATTAAATTTTTCTTTTATTCGAGTAATTCACAAAAAGTATTTTATTTTTTACGTTTATTTAATTTATTACTAAAATTTTCGTAATAGCACTTTGACTCCCATCGGAATTGGTACAAATAACCAGGTAAATTCCTGTGCTCACTTTACGTCCGTGCACATCTTTTCCATCCCAGGTGGCAATGCTACCATTCGATATGGTTTCACAAATCAAATTACCATTCAAATCAGTAATTTTAACATGTGATTTATCTACCAATCCAGTAATGGTAATAACACCCTTATAATTTTCACGCACTGGATTGGGATAAGCGTAAACATCGCCAAAAGTATCACCCGCTTCAGCAGCGTCACTTTGATAAGAAATAATGCCATTACCTGTTCCGAAAAAAACTTCTCCTGTTACGGGATTAATAGCGATGGAAAGAATGGTATTAGATAATAAAGGACTATTTAAAGTAGTAAAATGATGAATAGTTTCCTGTCCATTTTCAGACATTAAGTAAACACCCGATGATTCAGTCCCAATCCATTTACGATTAGCTCCATCTATGGCTATAGCTTTTACTTTCTCATCTGCCAGCAAATAGTCAGCAAGATTGGTTCCATCATTACGAGGAATTTTTACACGAGAAGCCATAAATTCAGAAGAATTAAAAGCATTGGTGGGATTATAAAAAAGCAAAGGTCCCATATCTGTTCCTACCCAAACGACACCGTTTTTATCTTGAGTAAGACAGTAATAAGAGGTTGGAGTGATTTTTTCATCAGGAGTTTGGAAAGAAGAATAAAAAATAGATTTGTCATCATTTTGGTCATCCAACGTGCCATTGTCGTCAAAAATGCAAATCCCAGGCGCTGAACGTACCGATAAAACCCATTTCTGTTGCGTTTTTTGTTTTAATATCATTAATTCTCCTAATGTTTCTTTTGATAATAAAGAAGGATAGGTTAACTTTGACCAGGTACCATCTGGTTTTCTAAATTTTATTCCATTTAACACGAGTGAATTTGTAAACCAAACATTTCCTTCTGTATCAAAAACTCCTCCATCCATTCGCATATAAAGATAAGCACTATTAGGATTATCAGGGAAAATAGTTTCAATCGTACTGTTGTTAAAATTAAACCAAGCAGCAAATTGATTATTTTTAAACTCATAAACTCCTGTTCCATAAGATGGAATATAAAAATGAGAAGGATCAGCTGGGTCTATGGCAATATCCATAAAATCAAGCACGCTTTTACCAGTTTGAGCCTCGATATCTTTTCCATCAATGTTTGTCCATAAACCATTTTCATAAATCATAACGTAACCTGGCTGGTTATTTTGAGCAGACCATCGCCCACCAGGAACTACAAAAAGTTTCTGACCCGAAAAACGCATTTTCCAAGGAATGTTTACCGCCGGTCCTGAAGGTTTATAAGTAGAAATAATAGGCGTTCCACCACTATTTTCTTGATAGGAAACGACTCCTTGACTGTTTGCAGCAAGCCAATATAAATTGTTGTTGGTATCATATTCCACATCTAAAATTTTTCCTAATCCGCTTATTGTTTTAAAATTCATTGCCTCATCAACTACATAAACATTAGTGGTAGTATAAATTATCATTTTCCCATTAGAAACGCTCAAATTGGTAGCTGTAATTTCGGAATAAAAAGTTGTCCATAAATTGTTGCTATCTTTTTTGTAAATTTTGTTATTTCGGAGAATAAAAAGTTGACCGGCAAACGAAACAATAGCTTGAAAATTGCCACTTCCCGGTATAGTATTGTCAATGGTCCAGAATTGGTAATTCACTAAATTTGGTTCATTGACAGAAGCCTGATATATAGCATCTTCTGTTAAAGCATAAATATAACCATTAGAAACTGTTGTAGCCAAAACTTTTACTTCTGAAGCATTTGGACCAATGTAATAAGTATCAGCAATCTCATTTTTCTGAATATTGACTACGATGATGCCAAAATTTGTAGATAAAAATGCTTTATTACCATAAAAATAAATATGATTGATTTGTTTATCCGAAATTTGGGGTTTATTATATAAATCAGAAATATTGATAATGCCACCTGATCCCATAATATCCATATTGCCATTGGCATATACAATGAGTAATTGTTTAGAAATATTATCATATTCAAAATTTCCAACTACATTATCATGAAGTCCAGAAATTTTACTATAAAGTTCTATGCTTCCATCTCGTTTATCTACTGAAAATAAAGCATTATCTCCTGTTGCATAAATTTTATCATCAGATTGAGCAATTCTGGAAATACTATTATAAGCAAGATGGGTTCTCCATTTACCCATAGCTAAATTCTCAGCCTTTAGCATTTTACAAAAAACTGACAATAGTAAGAAAAGGAAAATTGTATTTTTTTTCATTTTAATGATATGAGCTAATTAAGTGAATAATTTTCAATGAGTTTTATTATGTATAAACAATTTTTTGTTTGATTTATTTTGCGATAGCTCTACAAAAATATTTAGTAATTGATTTTTTCAAGAAAATCACTAAGTCTTTTCAAAGCCAATGCTCGATGACTAATCTGGTTTTTTTCTTCAGCAGTTAGTTCTGCAAAAGTTCTGGTGAAACCTTCAGGAATAAATATCGGATCATAACCAAAACCACCGTTGCCACGAGGTTCTTCACTGATAATTCCTTTTACTTTTCCTTCAAAAAAATATTTTTTCCCTTCCAATATTAAAACAATCACTGTTCTAAAACAGGCGGATCGATTGGTTTGATGAGTCATTAAGTTCAATACCTTTTTTCTGTTTTCATAGGAATTATGTCCTTCACCAGCGTAACGGGCAGAAAAAACACCGGGTTCGCCTCCAAGAGCTTCAATTTCCAAACCTGTGTCATCAGCAAAACAATTGAGCCCATATTTTTCGTATATGTATTTTGCTTTGAGTAACGCATTTCCTTCTAAAGTGTCAGCCGTTTCTGGAATTTCTTCAAAGAAACCAAGATCACTCAAACTTACAATTTTGATAGAAGGCGATAAAATGGCTCTTACTTCTTCCACTTTATGTGGATTATTCGTTACAAAAACAAATGGTTTCACTATTTTCTTTCTTTAACTACTTTCTGCAAAGATAATAAATTTGTATAATTTAAAATGTCAGTATTTTTATATTATATTTTGGATTTCCCCTTTCTTCTTATACTCAATAAATTTCATTATTTTTGTGACAATTTTTTAAGGTAACCAAATTAAAGAGTACATTTTTCATTTTTTATGACAAGGAAAGAAAAAGTCTTTTTTGATAAATTAGGAATTGTTACTGCTGCTACAGGCTCTGCTGTAGGATTAGGAAATATCTGGCGATTCCCTTATTTGTTAGGGCAATCGGGAGGTGGTGCTTTTTTAGTGGTTTATTTGATATGTGTTATATTTCTCGGATTACCAGTGATGATTTCAGAATTTTCTATTGGCAGAATGGCTCAAGCCAATGCAGTTACTTCTTTTCGTAGTCTGGCACCCAATAAAAAATGGTGGCTTATTGGTGTAATGGGAGTATTATCGGCTTTTTTTATACTTGGTTTTTATATGGTGGTTTCTGGATGGACACTGGAATATATAGTTCAAGCCATTACCAATTCTTTTGCCAATCAAAATGTAGCAGATTTGAGTCAAGCTTTCACTGATTTTAGCACGAATACGTGGCGACCGCTGATTTGGATTGTAGTATTTACATCGATTAATTGTGCTATTGTAATCGCAGGAGTAAAAAAGGGAATTGAAAAAACTACCAAGTTTTTAATGCCTCTTTTGTTTATTATTATTATCGCTTTAGGAATACGTTCTGTTACGTTGCCCAGAGGTATAGATGGTTTGAATTTTTTGTTCAAATTTGAATTTGATAAAATTACTTCCAAAGTAATTTTAAATGCAATGGGACAGGCTTTCTTTTCATTAAGTTTGGGAATGGGTTGCATGATTACGTATGGTTCTTATATGAATAAAAGTAATAATTTAAGTCGAACTGCACTTGAAATAACGTTACTGGACACTTTGGTTGCTATTCTGGCTTCCGTTGCAATATTTCCTGCTGTTTTTTCCTTTGGCATTGATCCTACGCAAGGACCACAATTAGTATTTATCACACTTCCTAATGTTTTTCCAAAAATGCCGGGCGGATATATTTGGGCAATTTTATTTTTTGTTTTACTGGCTTTAGCTGCTTTGACTTCCATTATTTCGCTATTAGAAGTAATTGTGGCTTATTTGAATGAAGAGTTCAATATGAGCAGGAAAACTGCTGCTATTGGCTCATCCGTATTGATATTTATATTGGCTATTCTGTCTTCTTTTTCAATGGGAATATGGAAAAATGTACATATATTTGGATTGAATTTCTTTGATCTTTTTGATAGCGTTACTGCAAAAATTCTATTACCAACTGGAGGATTCTTTATTGCTTTATTTACTGGCTGGGTAATAGATAAAAAGAAATTACAACTTGAATTGAGTAACGAAGGGAAATATAAAGTACCATTTTTAAATGTCTACTTGTTTTTAGTTCGCTATATTGCACCGATTGCTATTTTAATGATATTTCTTGATCAAGTTGGCTTGTTTAATTGAGTAAAATTGTAAAGATTTGGTTTTATTCTTGAAAATAAATTTTTCTATTTTTGGTTGTTAAAGTCTGAATTTTATGAATTCTTCTTCAAATATTGATTTTCAATCTTTGCAAAACAATAAAATAATTATTGCAAAAAATATCCATAAAAGTTTTGGTAATCTTGAAGTATTAAAAGGTGTTGATTTATCAGTAAATGAAGGAGAAGTAATTGCAATTGTCGGCCCAAGCGGTGCTGGTAAAACTACTTTATTGCAAATTCTTGGTACGATTGACAAGCCGAATGAAGGTAAAGTTATTGTAAATGGCATTGATGTTGCCAAATTAAATGAAAGAGAATTATCTGTTTTTCGTAATCAACAAATTGGATTCATTTTTCAATTTCATCAATTGTTACCTGAATTTACTGCTCTTGAAAATGTGATGATTCCAGCTTTGATTGCAAAAAAGGATGCTAAAGAAACTGTAAAAAGAGCAAAAGAAATTCTAAGTGAGTTACAATTGGCAGACCGAATGGAACATAAACCAAATGAATTGTCAGGAGGAGAAAGACAACGTGTGGCAGTGGCTCGAGCTCTGATGAACCAGCCTTCAGTAATTTTGGCTGATGAACCATCAGGCAGTTTGGATTCAAAAAACAAAATTGAATTGCATCAATTGTTGTTTGATTTACGAGCAAAGTTTGGACTGACAATTGTTATTGTAACACACGATAAAGAATTAGCAAAATTAACTGACAGAGTAATTGAACTCAAAGATGGGATGATCCAAAATGTAAATAACAATGGGAAAGTAGTCCTGCCGGGAATCGAACCCGAATCTAAAGTTTAGGAAACTTTTGTTCTATCCATTGAACTACAGGACCTTTTTGGGAAAGTAGTGCAAAATTACGTTTTTTTAATGAGAGAGAAAAGCATTCTATCCTATTTTGAAACCATTGTATAAGGTTAAATTTTATGAGCAAAAATAAATTTTATGTTGTCTGGAAAGGAAAACAACCTGGTATATATTCTTCGTGGGAAGAATGTAAATTGCAAATCGATGGTGTAAAAGATGCTATTTATAAATCTTTTCTTACAGAAGAAGAAGCAATTGAAGCCTTTAAATCTCCTTCCTCAAATTATATAGTGAAAAATCTTTCTTTTTCAGAAAAAAAATCAGATGAAAAAAACAGCTTACTTCAACCAATCTTGGAAAGTATTTCCGTAGATGCAGCTTGTAGTGGAAATCCTGGTATACTCGAATATCGAGGAGTTTATACCAGAACAGGCAAGGAAATCTTTCATCAAGGACCGTTTCAAAATGGAACAAACAATATCGGTGAATTTTTAGCGATTGTGCACGCACTGGCTTTACAAATGAAAAAAAATACCTCCTTTCCCATTTATTCTGATAGTGCAACTGCTATAAAATGGGTGAAAACAAAAAAAGCAAAAACAAAATTGAAGGAATCACCTGAAAATGCATATCTCTTTGAGCTAGTTGAAAGAGCTGAGAAATGGTTGGAACAATTTGAATATTCTATTCCTGTTTTAAAATGGCAAACCGAAAACTGGGGTGAAATTCCGGCTGATTTTGGAAGAAAATAGAAAATTTTTATTCTTTAGTTGTTGCCTTTTTCTTTCCATTAAGAAATAAACAGACAAATAAAGTGTAATAAGTAATTCCTTTTTGTAAAGAAAGCGGCATTTCTATTTGCATCATAACAAAATAGATCAACAGAAAATACAGCAACGGAAAATTTTTATCCTTAATGGCAAAATAAAACGAACTTCCCATTAAAGCCAGTAACAAGAGCAAGCCGGGGATACCTAAATGGAACAGATCTCCTAAAAATTGATTGTGAGCGGTTGGATACCAGGGAATTAAAACTTTCATTCCCCCTGTACCAGTGCCTAATAAATAATGATCTTTTAAAAACGAAAGTACAATGTCAGTTTGAATTTCGCGAGGATGGTCGTAAAAATACCCACGATAATTTTTAAAAATATAAAATCCGGCTAACAGAACTAAAAGAGCTGAGAAAACAATTACTGAAAGAACAAGCTTTTTATTTTTTCTCAAGCTGTAAAGCAAGGTTAAAAAAATTCCAAACGGAAACATAAGCATGCCTATACGACTCTGCAACAATAAAATAACTCCGGCTGTCATGAACCCATAAAAACCTACTTCGAAACCGGATATTCTAACTGTTTGCGGTGAATTGTCGTTTCGCCACAAATAAAACCCGATTCCAAACATCAGCGTCAAAATGAATGAAACGAAAGTAGGATGGTTGTAACCAGCCCACGCCAACAATAAATGATGAGTTTCTCCAGGAGGAATCGGAGTTGGGAAATAATTTTTTTTCAGATGAAACCCAATTCCAAAATTTACTTTATGAAAATATACTTGATAACAATATGCAAGTAGTATCATTAATAAATAAATTTCCAACAAGCGGAAAAAAATTCTTAACAATTTCCTTTTTTCGTCCTCTGAAATGGAATAAAAACTAAATGCCAATGGTACAATTATAAAAGATAATCCCTTCCCTACAAACCGGAAACCATTCTGCGGATCAATAGACCAAATTAACCCAATATATTGAAGTAAATAATAAGCTACTAAGAAATAAAACAATGGATGAGGCTGAAAATGAATTTTCTTTTTTGAAGCATAAATTATTACCAATCCTGCAAAAGCAACTGTTGCTACAATGCTGGTATAGAAACTTAAAACTGTTGAGATAATTAGAAACAACAAAGCCAGGTTTAATACAAACTCCCATGAAAATTTTATTTTAGCTCTTTCTTTTTTAAATATAAAATAAGATAAGGTTAGATTAATAATAAAAAACAAAATGGCTATTATTGTGAGAAAAGGAATGTTTTGCTCATTGGTAATGGTGGTAAAATGATAGATTGCCCGAATAATCCAGAAAAAAACAAAAGCAACCAAAAAATTACTAATAACAAAACGATCTCCTACAGAAAGTTTACGAATCATAATTCAACTTTTAAATGATCAAATAGTTTTTGAAATGTTTTTATGTTTTCTCCAGCGATATTTTAAAATCCAGTCTATACAATTTTTTTCGTCCAAATTTCGTGCTCTGGCATATGCTTTTGCTATAATAGTTAAAGCTTCAGGTTCTAAATTTAATCTTTCAAAATTTTTGCAACCTTCTTCGGGTGATACTTTTTTAAATTTTATCCGATTCAGGTCAACTATTTCAAATAAAACTTCCTTCCCTTTGATAGAAAATAAAATATTTCCTTCAGAATAATCACCATGCAAAACATTATTCTCGTGCAATTTAGCAGAAAACTTTGCAAATTCCTTTAAAATAAGCTCCCTATCTTTAAAATCTTTATTTGCAATGATTTCATCAAATCGATACTCACATTCAGATGCCAAAGCAGCATAAAAACTTTGAGAAAAAAAGAACAAATTTTTTTGTTCATAATAACCAATAGGAACGGGTGTTTTTATCCCTAACGATTGAAGTTTCAAAGCATATTCATAAGATCTTCGTGCTTTCGATTTTCTAAAATTTCCATAAATAAAGCGATTAAAGAAATTTGGTGACTTGAACCATTTCACGACCCATTTCTGGGTCCCAATTGAAAAAATTTTAATGATATTCCTTCCTGAATGAATTGTTTCGCCTTGATGAGGAAAAATGTCTGGCAAAGAATAAAAAAATTCTTCTTCTTTTTTAAAATCAGGTGAAATAACAAAAGCTTCAGGTCTAAAAAGATGAATGAAAAAATTTAATAAGCGTGATAAAGAGCGTTGATAATGCAATTTTCCTCCCAATTCGTGATAAAAAAATGCTTTGTGACGACGGTTTAAAACGTCAATAATATGTTTTTTTAAACGACGATCGGTCACTCGTTTTGAATGCTGACGTATACGATAATAAACACCAACTTCCGGTAAATGATAAACTTCCCCACCATTTTTTAACATCGAAATCCAAAATTCCCAATCTTCTCGTCCAATGATTTCTTCGTTATAACCGCCAATTTTCAAAGCGTCTGCGCTTCTATACAGGGCACAGGCATCAATAATGTTTTTTCGAGCGAGCAATGTTTTTTTATATTTTCTATATTTTTTTATTCCATTTTTTTCGCCAAATAACATTATTTCACAGGTTACTATTTTGACTTGAGATTGATTTTGGAGAATATTTACCGCTTTTTCGATAAAATCAGAAGAAATTTTGTCGTCAGCATCTACTGGCAAAATAAATTCCCCTCTGGCTTTTTGTAATCCTAAATTTCTTGCTACCGAAACTCCTTGATTTAGTTGAGAATAAAAATGAACACGTGGATCTTTGCGAACATAAGTCTGAGCTATTTCAGAAGAATGATCAGTAGACCCATCGTCAATGATAAGAACCTCAATATTTGGATAAGTGGAAGCTAATACCGAATCAACTGCTTCAGCTAAATATTCTTCCATATTGTACACAGGAATAATAACGGATACCAAAGGATTTTCCATTTTCTCAAATTTTATCTCTACCTTTTGTATATTTCAGCCAGTAATATTTTAGAGGATGCGTGTATTTAAGTTGCTTCCACGGGCGACTGCTGTGAGGCAAATGCAAAACAGGCAAATGGGTCAGTAAATAATTGTTGAATCCCAATTCTTTTGCTTTGTGTGAAATAAAAACGTCATACCATGATTTGTCAGGATTTAATTCTTCAAAATTATAGGCAGATAAAAATGAATGACTCAAAAGTGTACAACAAAAACTGAGTCTTTTTTTTGTTTGGACAATTCCTTTTTCATATTTCCGTGCATATAAATAAGGAAAATTTATTTCTCCTGATTCGTTGCGCGTAATAGCTGCTACCAAAGCTGGCTTTTCTACAAAAGTGGTAGTTGTAAATAAATTTTGAATAGTATTTTTTTCTACAATAACATCCGATTCTACAATGATTAAATGAGCTTTTTCTTGCAAAGCTTTTTTTTGTGCTAATTGTAAAATTAGCAAGTAATTAGGAGATGGATGAGAGGTTAATTCCGGAAGATTTACCAATTCAAATCCTTTTTCATTTGATAATGATTGAAGTTTTTCTGTGTTTTCTGCGGTACTAAAATCATTATAAACAGTATATTTGTAATCAATTGATATTTCGGAATTTAAAATAGCTTCGATGGTTTGAAAAGCAATATCGATTGCATCTTTTACAGGAGTTATAATATGTAATTTATTTATATTCATATTTTTTTAAATAATCGATTAACCACTGGAATATTTTCCAGAGGAAGATCATGCTTTATAAGATATGAAACAAAGAAAATAAGTAAAATAGTGTTGAATACTAAATTCAATCCCATTGAAGACGTGGAAATTAGCAAACTGACGGTATAAAGCACAAGCGTTAAAAGCGTGTAAACCCCCATTTTTTTAAGATCATATTTTATCGGCATATATTTTTGTCCTAAAAAATAGGAAATTAGCATCATAACAAAATAACAAGCAAATGAAGCCCATGCAGAAGCCATATAACTAAATATTGGAACAAATAAAATATTAATGGTCAACACAACAATACTTCCAATAATTGATATAATAGCTCCGTAATAAGTTTTGTCAGTCAATTTATACCAAAGAGATAGATTAAAAAAGATGCCTTGAAATAAATAGGAAAACAGAACTATAGGTACAACCCGTAGCCCTTCCCAATAATCGCTGCGAATAAGAAATTTAAAAATATCTAAATAAAAAACCATTCCCAAAAAAATCAGTAATGAAAAAATGACAAAATATTTCATTGCTTCGGCATAAGCTTCTTTGCTATCTTTATCCTTATATTGAGCAAATATGAATGGTTCATAGGCATATCGAAATGCTTGGGTAAACATCATCATTACCATTGAAATTTTAAAACAGGCTCCGTAAATGCCAAGTTGCGAAGCCGCATACGCTTTGTCTTCGAAAAGGAAAGGAAAAATAATTTTATCCACCGTCTGATCAAGAATGCCAGCAATTCCTAATATCAGCAATGGAAAAGAATATTGCAACATTCTTTTCCATAAGTCTGAATCAAAGCGGAAATTAGCTGTTCGTATATCGGGTAATAAAGCCAACGTCACTGAAAGTGTCGAGATTAAATTTGCGACAAAAATATAACCCACGCCATAATTCGGATTGTAGAACCAATCAATTAAAGAAGGAGCTTTTTTCGCAATAATAGGGCAAAGAACCAGAAAAAATATATTAAAAAGAATATTCATAAAAATCATGAATAGCTTTAAAGCAGCAAACTTTATGGGGCGATTTTTATATCGCAAATAAGCAAAAGGAATAGCATCAAAAGCATCCATTGCAACAATCACGGCAAGCATAGCGATGAACTCCGGATGTCTGGAATAACCCATGCCAGTAGCTATGGGACGTGAAAAAATAACGCATAAAGCAGCAAAAAGTAAAGAGGTTGTTCCAATCGATATTAATGTTGTTCCATAAACTTTATTGGGATTTTCCTCAGTTTTATTAGCAAATCGAAAAAAACCTGTTTCCATTCCATAAGTCAAAATCACCAGCAGTAAAGCTGTCCAGGCATAAAGATTGGTAACAATGCCATAATCTGCCGAACTGGGTAAAACGTAAGTATATAATGGAACCAGGCACCAGTTTAGAAATTTTCCTATAATACTGCTTAACCCATAAATGGCAGTATCCTTTGCCAGTTTTTTCATTTGCCTTTGTGCCATTTTCTAATTTTTTTGATTTTTTAAATGGATAAATTTAATTTTTTCGCAAATGATTCAGAAAATGTAAGATGTATCAATAAAAAATCTTTAGAGAATAAATTAGCTGAATTCAAGTCACAAATGCAACTTTTTGGTTAGACAAATTTCGTAATAAAAATTCATTTGATGTTAAGAAATTTAATTTTTTTCTTGGCTTGTTATTCAAAATATCTTCTACTCGCTTTATATCCTGATCAGAAAGATTTTCAAAAGAAGTTTTTTAGGAAAATACTGACGAATAAGTCCGTTTGTATTTTCATTAGCTCCTCTTTCCCATGAATGATAGGGTTTGGCAAAAAAGAAATCCACTTTCAATTCTGAGCTGATCATTTTATGTTCGGCAAACTCCTTACCGTTATCGGAGGTGATCGTATGAATCATATTTTTTATAAGGCAACAATCATTCTATGACTTTTTGAGCAAGTTCTTTAGCATCTTTAGCATCTTTACCATCTTTACCATCTTTACCATTCAGTTTTCAATAATAACTATACTACTCACCCTTTCATTGATCGTTAGCAAAACTCCTTTATGATTTTGCACTATCAGTGTATCTATTTTCAGCTTACCCCATCTTTCTTTCTTAGCAACAATCTCAGGTCGTTGACCTATATCCACTCTATCTTTAATAATACCTCTGGTATCTTTTGCATTTCTTCGTTTTTGGTATTTTACATCCTTTGTGTCGCAAATGAGTATAAAGATTACCTCCTTCCTTTTTATCTTTCCACACATATAAATACTTTCAGGAATAACATATATTCTTCCATCTGCGTTGGCTCTTTCTGCTATCTGTTCAGGACTGAAATCCTTTGCAAGGCATTCTGCTACATATTGTTTTACTTCTTCTGTAAAACGGATATGTTTGGGCTTATTCTTTTGCCTGTTTTCGTATTTGCGTTGTGCCAAATCTGCTCTATATTCCCTGTCTCGATTATCGCAATTACGCTTTAGTTCACGCGATACAACCGATTTATCTTTCCCGATAGCTAATGCTATATCTTTTTGTTTCCATTCTTGTTGGATCATTGCCCAAATT
Source organism: Paludibacteraceae bacterium (assembly GCA_018056165.1). Classification (GTDB taxonomy): domain Bacteria; phylum Bacteroidota; class Bacteroidia; order Bacteroidales; family Paludibacteraceae; genus MVYY01. Next base: position 15,484 of record JAGPGD010000012.1, read on the forward strand.
GTATACTTTTATTCTATGGTTAAATGTTTCTTTGTAACTTTTTATAGAAAAAAGACAAAGTAAAGCATTTATTCCTTCAAGACAAAAGAGAAAAACGTTTTTCTCTTTTGTCTTGATAAATAATTTTCCTTTACCTTTTATTTCCCTTTAAAAAGTTGCATTAATTATTTGAATTTACGCCTAATTAGTTTGTTCTTTCAAAAAACTTTTTTGCTATTAGGAGAAGTTTAAAAACCAATTATTCTGGATTTATCCCTACCAATGAATGAATCTAATTGAAAACTTTCCATTCTACTTGAGACTATCAATTGGCATAAAAATTGTAAAGTTTACTTTTAAAACATTTAATTTTATAAATTAAAGTTTATAAAAGTTTTTTGAAGAGGCAAAATTAATTTTTAGTTAGTTTTTTTATTTTCAGTGGAGGAAGATAGAATTTTTTTAAATATTATTCTTACTCAATTACTTGATTTTAAATTACATTTGAAACTTATCATACTAAAAATAAGTTTCATTAAACTAAAATACTTTGAATAACGTTTATTATATAAAAAATATCAATTTTCAATAATAAAAAATTTCATTTTTGTTGTATTTAATATAATTATGTTAAATATTATGAAAAATTATCTTAAATATTTATATTTAGTGTAAATTTGTTTCATTATGAAGAAAAGAACTATTTGGATATTGATTATTTCAATGGTTGTTACATTTGTAGGTTTAATTTTGCTACAAATTCGCTATGTGAAGATCAATGCTGAAATGATTGAGAACCAGTTTGATGAAAATGTACAACGAAGTTTATTCCAAACAGTAAGATTGGTAGAAGAAAATGAGGCATTACAATATTTAGGACAAATATTAGACGAACCAGATTATAAAACGAAAGAAAATAACAAAAAATTAAATTTTACTAACGAACAGTTACAGTTAAAAGATAAAGAAACTAATTTAACACAAAATTCAAAATTAGCTCAGGAATCAAAAGAACTTGCTAAAATTCAGTTGTCTACCAGACAAGGGAAATCCACTATTGAAGAGACCTCGCATGAATTGCAAAAAAAGTTTTTTGAAAAATTTTCCCGATCAAAAACTATTTTAGATCAAGCAGTTTTTAGATGGTTAAAAGAAGTAGAAAATAAAGATATTTCAGAAAGAGTTAATTTTGATGAGCTTAATGAAATTCTCGAAAACATTTTAAATAATAATGGCGTAAATTTACCATTTAATTATTCTATTGTTGACAAACAAGGCAGAACAATTTATAAAAAGACTAATGTAACGACTAAAAATGAGGAAGTTAATCCAAAAAATGTATATTCTCAAAAACTTTTTCCGTTCGAAGAAACCAGTCATCCTTATTATTTGCAGGTGATTTTTCCTACAAAACAAAGTTACATTTTGCATTCAATGAATATGTTGCTACCTTCAATTGTTTTAGTGATTTTGATACTGGTAATTTTTATTGTAACTATCATTATCATTTTCAGGCAAAAGCAATTAAATACTATGAAAAATGATTTTGTAAATACTATGACTCACGAATTAAAAACACCCATTGCTACCATTTCATTAGCATCACAAATGTTGCAAGACCCCAATATTGTAAAAACACCAGAAACACTACAACATTTGGCAGGCCTTATTCGTGATGAGACCAAACGATTAAGTTTCCAGGTAGAAAAAGTGTTACAGATGGCACTTTTTGAGAAAGAAAAAGCAATGTTAAACTTGAGTGAAATTCATATAAACTCATTGATTCAAGATGTTATCAAAAGCTTTTCATTAAGAGTTACCAGTAAGGGTGGCGAAATAATTTCGAAGTTAAATGCTACAGACGACTTAGCTCTGATCGATGAAGTCCACTTTACTAATGTTATTTTTAATTTAATGGACAATGCCCAAAAATACACTGGAGATAAACCTTTAATTTTAACCATTGAAACATGGAATGAAAAGGACAATATCTGTATCAGTATAGAAGATAACGGTATCGGAATCCGAAAAGAAGACTTGAAAAGAATATTTGATATGTTTTATCGGGTTTATACAGGCAATTTGCATGATGTTAAAGGGTTTGGGTTAGGATTAGCTTATGTAAAAAAAATTGTAACAGATCACAATGGAACTATTAAAGTGGAAAGCGAACCAAATATCGGAACTAAATTTACTATTACATTACCAACTCTAAAAAAACAAAAACAATGACAGAAGAAAAAACTAAAATTTTATTGTGCGAAGATGATGAAAATCTTGGCATGATATTAAGAGAGTATCTACAATCAAAAGGTTATGATGTAGATCTTATGTTAGATGGTGAAGCTGGCTATAAAGCTTTTACGCATAATAAATACGATTTATGCATATTGGATATAATGATGCCAAAAAAAGATGGCTTCACACTGGCTGCTGATATTCGTGCTATCAACAGTAATGTACCCATCATTTTCCTTACTGCAAAATCAATGAAGGAAGATATTCTTCAAGGATTCAAGTTAGGCGCTGATGATTTTATTACGAAACCATTCAGTATGGAGGAATTGCTCTATCGTATTGAATCCATTATGCGTAGAATCAGAGGAGAAAAAGCCAGAGAAGTAACGGTTTATCAAATCGGTAACTATACTTTTGATACCCAAAAACAACTGCTTACCATCAATGGGGAAACTAAAAAACTGACTACCAAAGAGTCAGAACTACTCACTTTATTGGCTGCCAACATGAATAATGTTTTAGAACGCAATTATGCTTTAAAAACTATTTGGGTAGACGACAATTATTTTAATGCACGCAGCATGGATGTTTACATTACCAAGCTTCGTAAACTGTTGAAAGACGATCCGAATGTAGCCATCATTAACATTCATGGGAAAGGCTACAAATTAATTGCACCGCAGCCAAAAGACAAAAATTAAATTATCAAATTTTTCTTTAACAAGCGAGGGAATTCCACAAAGGATTTCCTCGCTTTGTAATAAGGGTTTTTTCAAAAAACTAAAACAAAAATATCCACCTTAATATTATCTAAAAAACAAGAAGAAATTATTGCATCTTTTAATCTATTTTGAATTTATCTTAAAAACAATATCTACACCATTTCGTAAAGGAGAACTGGTCAATTGGAGAAAAAGGAAATGAAATAGTTCATATTCTACTTTTACCTCGTATTCACTTACATTTTCTTCTTTGATGAAATTACCGAAATTTCGTTCATAGCTCAGAAACAAATTATTGGTAAGATATTTTCCAACTACAAATGAGCCGTTACTCAAGGAACCTTTACTCTTGAATTCTACATAATCTACATTAAACGCACTTCCCAATAATTTAGTGATTTCAGAAGAGACGAAAGAGCCAATTGCTGTTTTAGCCAGGTCTGAGCTACTCAGCCCTTCGTTTATGCTTGCTTGTTGATCAAAGGAAATAGCATCGAGTTGCGTGCCGAACAAAATATAGGAAACAGCATCACCTTCACTAATAGATTCGTCATCAAGCGTAAAAGCAATTTCTGGCAAAGAAGTTTCACCTGTTACTTGAATCACCAATTTTCGTTGTGCTCTTGCCTGATCATGAAAGGTATAACTTGCTTTTAAATCCAGGATGGGATTAATTTTTTCTCCACCAGCAAAGGTAACTGTCCCTGATTCCACTACAAAAACTTTTCCTAACAAATTATATTGTCCTCTTACCACTTCTACAGAACCAAAAAGTTCAAAGAAATTGTAATGTTTCATAAATTCCACATCACCAGACAATTCCAGACGCATATTGTCATCTTTTATCCAGGTATTGTGCGGAATTTTTACTCGTATATTCCCTTGCAAATTGGGAAGCATCACGCTACTTTTTTTTGACATTTGTTTTGAAGTATCTGGTCTTAATTTAATGATCATGGAATCGCCCGGTTGCATTTTTTCAATTTCTTCAACCAACAAAGGTTTGGGCATTTCAGGAACAGAAGTTTGACCGATTAATCGCATCACAGCAGGCAAATAAAATTCTGAACGTGGAATGGTAACTTCACCTGAAAAATAAGAACTATCCTGATTGGTGGCAAGAGAAGCATTTCCTGATAATTCCATGTTGTAATATTTATGACTGATCGGCTCAAAATTGTTGAATTCTACTTTCATCCCAGCATCATTTATTTTTAAATTATTCAGTGGCGGAATCAACTTGACATTTCCTGTTGCCAACATGGAGCCTTTCTGACTTTTAATCAAAAAAGTATCCAAATTTATATTATTGTTATTAAATTCCAGATTGGTTAATATTGTTGGATAATTAACGCCATATTGTTTCCATAATAATTTTCCGTCAGTAATATTGAGTTGACCTTCCAGATTGGGCTCTGAGACAGTTCCATTCACTACTACGTTGCTTCCAATAAAACCATCAATTTCAGATTTTGGTAAAAACATATGCAACACTGTCAGCGGAAATTTTTCTATAGAAAGTTGCAAATCAACAGGATCGGTTTTTTTAGAAAGCAAGCCAAATTGCATCGTGTCAAGCCGAAATTGCATCGGAAGTTTTCCTTTTATCAGCAATTGTCCACTATCCTGTGGAATCATTTTTACATTTGCAGTCAAGAATTTTTTTTCATAATCAGCCGTTGCTTCAAAGTCATTGAATTTATAATTTTGATAGGAAAAATTGTCAATATTCATTTTGGTATTTAAAATGGGCGAAGTAGCATTGCCTTTTAAATCAATATTTACGTTCAATAGACCATTTATTGCCAATTCTGGAGAAAACAAAGTAATCAATTTTTGACAGTCAATGTTGCTCAATGACACATTAAAATTTTCCGTGCCTTTTGTTTGTATTTTGCCATTTATGGAAAGATTTGGCAGGGTATCATTTCCATAAGCAAAAAGTTTTAAATGGTTGATTTCATATTCGTTTTTAGCCAGTTTCACGAAAGCAGTATCAGAACCTTGTCCCCATTGCAAATCTTTGTATTTCAATATCCAGTCTGACAAACCAATACGAATCGCTTGTTCCATCTGAACAACAGAATGAAAAGAGGTAGAAAAATCTTTTCCATTTATTTGTGCTTCCAGACCAATATCTTGCGGTTTGAGCTCTGCATTTACATTGATTTCGTCCAGAGGCATATTATTTAAATTTAAGCCTTGAGCCTCGATTTTGCTTTTCACATCATAATTTTTTGCTGAATGAATTTTTCCGTCTGCTGAAACAGTGAGATTTTTAAGACGATAAGACTGGAACTGAGTATTGAAAAGACTGACATTTATTTGTGCAATCCAATTTTTTGGCATTCCTTCCAGATGAGCTTGCAGTTGTGCAGCAGTTTCCAGCGAAGGAAGATCAACAAATTTTTTAAGTTCGCTGGCACTATCAAGTGAACATTGCAAATTCAGATTTGATGCTTTTTTTAAATGATAATTCCCATTCAGATTTAAATGAGCTGTTTGCGTCGCTGCCGAAAGTGTGTCAATGATGATATTTTGATGTTGAAAATATATTTTTGAAAAAAATGATTGTAAGTTAAGTCCATAGATGGTAGAGGGTGAGAAATGTATTTCAGTATTCGCATTGATTTGTTCTGGCTTTAAGCCTGCTCCATTCAGTAATAACTGTAAAGATAAATCGCTGTTTAAGTTATTTTGACCCGTTAGCATGGCCAGATTCAAATGTTGTATCAGTAAATCAAGTTGGTACTGAGGATGTTCACCCAAAACAGAATCAACAGAAGTCGTTAAGGAAAGCATGCCAAAATTACTATTTCCTGTGAGCGTACCTTTCAGATTTCCTTTTTGCAAATTAAAATTGAAATTCAAATTTTCAATTCTGGAATTATTGTTTATGACAGATTGTGTCAATTCACCTTTAAGATTAGTTTGCATCGAATGTGGGTTCAATCCACTACCTTGAGCCTGTATTTTGCCATTCAGCTTTATGTTGAGAGAAGAATTTGTCAACCATTGACGAAGATCTATTTGCTGAAAATTCAGATGAATTAAATAAGCAGGTTCCATTTTTTTTGATGAGCGAAGCACACTGGCAAAAGAAGGTGAAACCACTTGAAGATCAATTTTTTGTTGTTGCTCTTTTACCAATAAAAGCAATTGCAATTCTTTTTGAGTCAATTGGGCAGAAAGTTGTAAATCGGGCTTTACTTTTAGTTGAAAATCTTTCGGTAAAAAGGCTTCAAACTCATTGAAATTCAGGGATGTAGTTTTTAAATGAAAAAATGAGTTTTTAGAAAAATCAAGATTTATTTCTCCATCAGCATAAAGATTGTTTTTAGCAGTTTGCAATGTGAAATTTTTGAGTTTATAAATTTTGTTTGCCATTGCAAATTGAAAACTTAAATTTTTTATTTGCAAATCTGGTTTTAAAGCTTTCAAATTCAATTTTTTCAAATCTACAGCTAAATGGTTTTGTTGGTAGCTACCTGTTAATTCGATATTGAAATGAGCAATTTGTTGAGGCAATTGTTTATTAAACGCCTGGATATTAATTGAGGCTTCATCAAGCAAAAAATGATGAATATCAATCAACATTTCAAAAGGTTTTCCTTTTTCTTTTTTTGGTGGTTGAGGCTTTATTATTTTTTGAAAATTCCAGCTTGAATCCGCAAACTGAACAAGAGAAATATGAGGTTGTTCCAAACTGACTTCATTGACAACAATTTTTCCGTGCAGCAAAGACAGTAATTGATATTTTACATTCAATGACGAAGCGGAAAGAATCGTGTCATTTTTTGAAATAAGAGAAATATCCTTTAACTGTAAATGTGTGAAAAAATTTCCTTTCAAAGTTTGTACTTCCAATCTTGCAAAAAGAGATTTATTTACTTGTTTTTCAGCAAAATCAATCACTTTTGCTTTTACAAAAGGTGTTTGTATCAACAATCCAGCAAGCACCAATAAAATGATAATACTTGCCGTTATCCAGCCTAAAATTCGCAAAATATATTTTATTACTTTTTTCATCATCGCTAAAAAGCTTGACCAATATTGAGAAATACTTGTGGTGATTTTTTTGCATTCCATAATGGAAATCCTACGTCCAGTCTTACTACACCAATTGGTGAATTAATCCGTAAACCACCGCCAGCCGTATAAGCTAATTGATTGAATGGATAGTGAAAAGAAGAAGACCATACATTTCCTGCATCAAAAAACAAAGCTCCTTCCAGCAGCCAGAATAACCGATGTCGAACCTCTACACTCATTTCCAAAACACTTTTCCCACCCAGAGGTGAACCATCATCACGCAAAGGACCCAAACGAGACCTTCCCCAACCTCGAATAGAATTACTGCCACCAGAATAGAAACGATCTTCTACTGGAACAAACTTACTGCTATCTGAAGACAAAATTCCGCCAATCAAGATACGTCCAGCCAATGAAAAGTTATCAATCTGGTCATATCTTCTTGCATCAAAACTGCAACGTACATAATTAAAATCACTATGAAAAATGTAACCGTTCATTTTTACACTGGCATTGAACACATTTCCACGGACAGGAGAAGTCAGTGGATAAGAATTATTAAAATTGTAAGAAAACCTCAAGCCGGATTTATCATACAAATAATCTTTGCTTTCAGGATTAATATAATCACCATTTGTAGTGCCTTCATATTGTTTCACATTTTCCATATAATAACCAAAAGAAGTATTCATTTTTTCCGAAATAGAGTAGGTGAGAGGCAAATTTACACCATAACTTTGAATGTTATAGCCTGGTTCTTTCTGGCGAAGCAAAAAAGGATAAACTGAAAATGAAAAATTTTTTGAAAAAAATTGTGGCTGTATCCAGCTCAAACTGGCATGATAAGGTTCTAACGACGAATGTTTTAAATACAGATGAAGACGTGAGGCATCGCCAAATAAGGAACGATAAGTGACATCAACAAAAGCTCGAAATTCATCTTCTGTGCCATAACCGATGCCAAATTCTGTACTTAAACGGGAAGTCTCTTCGACATTAATTTTCACAGGAATAGGATTTCTTTTGGTTGTATTATCCAGCAGAGGTTGGAGAGAAATAATTCTAAAAAGCTGTAAATCAAATAAATGTTTTCGTGTTTTATCAATTTTCTTTTTGTTAAAAACCTGTCCGGAATCAAAAGTACATTGGCGATAAATCAATTGGTCTTTTACATATTTATTACCTTCAATGGTTGTATTTCCAAAAAAACATTTTTCATTTAATTTAACGGAAAAAATCACATCTGCCTTACTCAAATCTGGTTGTAAATGAATTTGTTGGTCACATTCTGCATAAGCAAAACCTTTATTTTGAAAAAAATCTTTAATAAGATTAATATCATTATAGATTTTCTGATCTGAAAAACGTTTTCCTGAAACAGTGAGCATTCTTTTTCTGAAAGGTAAAAAGAAAGAATCTTTTTTTACTTTTAAACTATCTTCAATTTTTATCTTTACTTCACCAACCAGCACGGGCTTGTTTTCCACAATTTTAAAATATAAATCCACTTTTTCCTTTTTATCGTTTTGAGCCACGGAGTCAAGTTCCACGCTGGCATTTAAAAAACCTTCGCATTGATAAAAACGAACTAACCGATCAATGTCTGATTGGATAAAATTTTCATTATAAATAACCGGTTTTTTTTTGGAAAGTACTTTGTCTAACCATTTTGTTTCGTGCAAGGTTGTTTGTTTTAATAGTTCAGATTTGCTGAAAGACTTGTTACCGTTAAATTTGATTTTACCAATTTCATAACCATTTTGAGCTGACACCTCAACACAATAGACAAAGAAAAGGAAAAATATAAGTCCGAAAGAACAGTTATATAGCGTAAAAATATTTTTTTTAAAAAAATCGCTCATTAACTTTTGTAATTGAAATTTTTAAAAAATTTGAACATATCAGCAAAAAATACGTAACCCAAAGAATGTGAGGTTTACTTTTTGCTACTGACAAAATTAGAATTTAATTTCAAATTTTAAGCCAAAATTATCAAAATGAATTATTTGAATTTAATATCAAATTGTGTTCAAAAAAGAGAAATAATTTGAAAATAGTTGGGAGTCAATAGGTTTGATGTGATGGATAGGGGATACATGAGGCAAGAAAACGAGGATTTTTATAGAGAATATTGTTTTACGCCTTGATAACTTATCGTAAGAGAATATGATTTATGCCAAGACAATTGAAGCGAAGCGAAATCACCAGAATGTTTAAATATTTCTTGTAACAAAAAGAAAACGCAGTCTTGCACAAAGCTTCCTATTGAAAAACAACATTTTGTATATTCCTTGATGTCAACGTCAAGTTATTTCAAATCAAATTTTATTTTTACAACTCAGCATTAAATCATGCAGCCTTCGCAGTAAGCTAATTTTCCTCTCAAACGCTTTTCAATGAGCAATCGCATCCTTCCTTTCAGTGCTTCAATTTTGATGTTTTCTATGACATCATTAGTAAAAGCAAACATCAACAGGAAACGAGCTTCAGCTTCAGAAATGCCACGACTTTGCATGTAAAATTTTGCCAATTCATCCAATTGACCAATAGTTGCTCCGTGAGAGCATTTTACATCATCTGCATAAATTTCCAGTTGAGGCTTGGATCGCATTCTGGCATTTTTGCTCAGCAAAATATTTCTGTTGTTTTGATAAGCAAAAGTTTTTTGAGCATGTGGAGCTACATATATTTTTCCACTAAAGGCACCTTTTGAATTTTCATCAAGAATATATTTGAATAATTCGTTGCTTTGCGAGTTAGGTTTTTTATGAACAATAGAAGTAAAATTATCAACTGTCTGAGTTTTGTCGCCTATAACCATTCCTGTAAGTAAAGTTTCGCAAAATTCACCATCTATGTTTACCTCAATGGAATTCCGTGTGATACCATTATGCAAAGTGATAATATTAGCGAGCACTTTTGAAGAAGTCTGCTGATTAACCAATAAAGTAGAAACATTGGTAGTTTGTTGATGTACATTTTCCAGATGATAATGCTCATAATGGGCATTTTCACCAACAAAAATTTCTGTCAAACGATTTGAGAAAAATTTCACATTATCCATTGTGTGATCGCAAACCAGCAATTGAGCCTCTGCACCTTCTTCAATGATAATTAAATTGCGTGTATTTGCCATTAAATCGACATTGGAATGCAGAATATTTATTAATTGAACCGGTTTTTTTAGTTTAACATTTTTTGGAATGTACATAAAAAAACCATCCTGAGCAAACGTTTCATTAAATGCAATCCAGCCGTCATTTTTTTCTCTGCTTAATTTACCAATATATTTTTCTACCAGTTCAGGGTATTTCTCTGAAGCTCCCATTAAGCTGTCAATGATCACACCTTCTGGAAATTGCTGATTCGAAGTCGAAGTCACAGGATAAAAAACTTCATTGACTACAAAATATAAATAAGAACGTATGCCAGGAACATCGCACTTAAATACTTTATAAGGATTTACAGGAATTGGCAAGTGATTGATATTTAAGCCATAATCCACTGTCAAAGGTTCTTTCATATCAGTGTATTTGTAATCTTCAAGCTTAGCGGTAGGAAAGCCTAATTTTTCAAATTTAGCAAAAGCTTCATCTCGAAAAGCATTCAACAAAATTGCTGAATGTGATTTTATATCTTGCTGATAACTTTTATAAAAGTCTATATATTGTTGTTCCATAAGGATTTGTAATATTCAAAACATTTTTCGTTGTCAAATTAAAAATCTGATATTTTTCACGTTTAATATTGAAGTTCTTTTTCTTCCAATTCTTTTTTAATCCAGTCGTATCCTTTTTCTTCAAGTTCGGCTGCCAGTGTTTTATCTCCTGTTTTCACAATGCGTCCGTCATAAAAAATATGAACATAATCAGGAACAATATAATCCAATAAACGTTGATAATGAGTGATTACAATAATAGAATTATCAGGACGTTTCAATTTATTCACTCCATTTGCCACAATGCGTAAGGCGTCAATGTCTAAACCTGAATCTGTTTCATCTAGAATTGCCAGTCGTGGTTCGAGCATAGCCATCTGAAAAATTTCATTCCGCTTCTTTTCGCCTCCTGAAAAACCTTCATTAACAGAGCGATTTGTTAATTTATTGTCCATTTCCACCAATTCTTTTTTTTCACGCATCAAACGCAGAAAATCGGCAGCCGAAAGAGGTTCTAAATTTTTATATTTCCGATGTTCATTTAAAGCAGTGCGTAAAAAATTAACCATACTTACGCCAGGAATTTCTACAGGATTCTGAAAACTTAAGAAAATTCCTTCGTGGGAACGATCTTCGGGCGAAATTTCCAGTAGGTTTTTTCCATCAAAAATAATTTCACCTTTCGTTATCTCTACTCCTGGATAACCTACAATAGCTAATGCAAGGGTTGATTTTCCACCTCCATTTGGTCCCATAATGGCATGAACTTCACCTGCTTTTACGGTTAAATTTACACCTTTTAGTATTTCTTTACCATTAATATTTGCATACAAATTTCTAATTTCAAGCATATCATTTATTTTTTCACTCAAACAACAATAAATTGATTTTCAATAAATTTAAAAATAATTTTCTTCTTTTCAACCATTCATATATTATCCAATTGAACCTTCGAGCGTTATTTGCAATAATTTTTGTGCTTCAACGGCAAATTCCATCGGTAATTTATTAATAACTTCTTTGGCATAACCGTTTACAATTAGCCCAATGGCATTTTCGGTAGAAATACCCCGCTGATTGCAATAAAAAATCTGATCTTCACTGATTTTTGAAGTTGTTGCTTCATGCTCTACAATAGCACTTTCGTTGCTCACATCCATATAGGGGAAAGTATGAGCACCACATTTGTCACCCAGCAATAAACTGTCGCACTGAGAATAATTTCGTGCATTGTCTGCATTTTTTGACATTTGCACCAGTCCTCTGTAGCTATTTTGACCATAACCAGCCGAAATTCCTTTTGAAAGAATATGACTGTGAGTGTTTTTACCTATATGAATCATTTTTGTGCCTGTGTCAGCTTGCTGATAATGATTGGTTACAGCAACAGAATAAAATTCAGCACTGGAAGAATCCCCTTGCAAAATACAACTGGGATATTTCCAGGTGATAGCAGAGCCTGTTTCAACTTGTGTCCACGAAAGTTTTGCATTTTCTTCTTTGCAAATACCTCGTTTTGTTACAAAATTAAAAACCCCACCTTTTCCTTCTTTATCACCAGGATACCAGTTTTGTACGGTAGAGTATTTTACTTCAGCATTTTTTAAAACCACAATTTCCACAACGGCTGCATGCAATTGATTTTCATCCCGCATGGGAGCGGTACATCCTTCCAGATAAGAAACATAACTATCTTGATCGGCAATAATCAAGGTTCTTTCAAATTGACCGGTATTATTGGCATTGATTCGAAAATAACTCGAAAGCTCCATTGGACAACGTACTCCTTTAGGGATATAAACAAATGAACCATCACTAAAAACTGCACTGTTTAAAGAGGCAAAGAAATTATCACTATACGGAACCACTGATCCCAAATATTTCTGAACCAAATCAGGATGATGTTTTATTGCTTCACTAATAGAACAAAAAATGATGCCTAATTCTGCCAGATTTTCTTGAAAGGTAGTTTTTACAGAAACGCTATCCATGATGGCATCTACTGCCATGCCGGTTAAGACTTTTTGCTCTTCAAGTGGAATTCCTAACTTTTCAAAAGTTTTAATAAGTTCTGGATCAATTTCATCCATGCTTTTCGGACTTTTTTTTCGTGGAGCTGCATAATAAGATATTTTTTGAAAATCAATGGGTGGAATTTTTAAATGAGCCCAGGTAGGCATTTTCATAGTAAGCCAATGACGATAAGCTTTCAATCTAAAATTGAGTAACCATTCAGGCTCGTTTTTTTTAGAAGAAATCAGTCTAATAATATCTTCATTTATGCCAGGAGGAATGATTTCGGTATCTATATTGGTAGTGAAACCATATTTATATTCACTTTGGGTAATTTCATCTAATATATCTGAAGACATAAAAAAATGGTTTGAAGAAAAATTTTCAAGTAAATAAAGAATATTTCAAATTATTGTTACAATAACAGTTGGTTATTTGATTTTGTTTAAAAAAGCGTTTTCTTTAGTTTTTTAAAAAATTTATTTGTTCCATACACCCTTTGAGTATTTCAATATCAGTGGAATTGATGACTCCCTCCAGAGAAGCAGCAATGACTTGATGACCATGTTTGTTTTTGGTACGACCATGAACCAGTCGGACAAGTTTGGATGGGTCTCGTTCTTCTTTGATAATGGCTTCAATAACTTTACGCAATGATACATTGTTTCCCTGATTGGAAACATAGTTGCTCAGACGGATATTACATCGCTGCAACTGATTGTCCATTTGTTACTCAAGTCGAACTCTACTTTTGGTCAAACGGCGAAACTGTTAGCTGAGTTGACGCATTTGTTGTAAAACACTATCGGGAACAAAACTGCCTTTGATCAAATCTTTCTGAAGACATTCTGCTATCCACTGCGCATCCTTTACATCGCTCTTCCGACCAGGCAACTGCTTGATAAAATAAGGATTGGCTAGTTTTAACGAAAAATCTGATTGAAGAACCTGCCATATAGGCATCCAATAAATACTGGTACTCTCCATCGCTATATTGCCACAACCTTCCTCTACCAAGGCATCACGCAAGGCTATCAGATCAGGGGTGAGTGTACCATAACGTTTTTCTAAAATTTTTTTGCCTTGCTCATCCAAAATACAAGCAAATATGCTATCTTTGTGAACGTCAAGGCCACATGCTTTTTCCATAAAATTACCGGATTAAATTGTTAAACAATTAGTTTATTTCATTGGTTATTAAAAACCAACTTACAAAGGTAACATTTGTGCTCAGAAGCACGGTACGGTAAACCTTTAAAGTCTTGTGACCTTGATTTTTATTTTCACACGTTTGGAAATACCTCGATTTTCATGTAATTTTGTTCTACGGTTAAATGTTTCATCTTTGTAACTTTTTAAGGGGAAGAGACCAAAGTAAAGCATTTATTCCATCAGGGCAAAGGGGAAATGCTCTTTTTTCTCCTTTGTCTTGAAAAATAATTTTCCTTTACCTTATTATTTCCCCTGAAAAAGTTGCATTAATTACTTGAATTTACGTAACACAGTATCTTATCTGCTGGAAATATTCCAACTTCTCTTATTGACAAACATCTTGATATTTTTGAATAAATACTCTTAAAAATGCAAAATAAAGTTACTCATACTTTGTCAAATTGTCCTTTGTTTTATTTGAAAAAACAATGGTGGATTTTCCTGATTTTTATCAGTTTATTCATAAAAATTTTTCTTTTGCCAGTAAAAACCGGTGATTATGTTGTATATTTAGAACCCTGGATTAATTTTATAAAAACGCATGGCTACTTTTCTGCCTTAAAATATGATTTTTACAATTATACTCCTGCTTACTTGTATATTTTAGCCGCAATTGCTAAAATAGGATTAAATCCTCTGTTTCTTATCAAAGGAATTTCTGTTTTATTTGAATATGTAACAGCTTATTTTGTAGGGGAAATTGTATGGTTAAAATTTAAAGATAATCTGGTAATTATCATTGCGTTAGCAATTGTTCCCCTGCTTCCTTCTGTGATGCTCAATAGCAGTTATCTCTCGCAATGTGATGCTATTTATGCTTCGTTTACAGTAGCAAGCATTTATTATGCACTAAAAAACAAATCTTTTCTTTCAGTTTTAATGTTAGGAATAGCCTTTTCGTTTAAATTACAAGCTGTTTTTATCCTGCCATTCTTTTTTGTGATGCTCTTACGGGGCAATGTTAAATGGTATCATTTTTTTCTCATTCCAGCTGTCTATCTTATTAGCATTTTCCCAGCATGGTTGGTTGGCAGACCTTTTTCAGAATTGATAAGCATTTATTTTTCGCAAGCTGATTATTATCGTCTGCTTACCATGAATTTCCCCAATCTTTATATCTGGTTCAACAATAACTATTATGAATTAATTTCAAAAACAGGGATTTTTTTCACTTTTTTATTTACTTTGTTTGGTGGAATAAAATTAAGCTTAAAAAGAATTAATTTTACTTTTGAAAACTGGATTCAGCTTGCTTTTTTAAGCGTAACGGTAATACCTTTTTTCTTGCCAGGTATGCACGAACGTTATCTTTATCTGGGAGATGTGCTGGGAGTGGCGTATTTAATGATTTTTCCTCGTAAATTTTATCTGCCATTAGCCGTCTGGGTAATTTCGTTTTATTCTTATATTCGCTGCTCTCGCTTCAATGAAATTCTACCTATGTGGCCAGCTTTCTTTGTTTATTTATTAATTTTAGTCTTTATTTCCATTGATTTTTATTTAGGAATTCGAACAAACAGTTCATTATCAAAAACAAATGAATAATTTTATGAGAAAAGGGGAAATTTTTTACCTTTCTTATCAAAAATTATCAAAAATTTTTTCATTATGTCTTTAAAAATAAGAAAACAGTTTCTTTTTATCTTTTTCATTATCAGTATTTACACTTTGCTGACAATTGTATGCTGGAATCATTGCTACTTCTGGGACAATATTCAACAAATTTCAAAAGAAGCACATTGGTTTTATCAAAATAATTTTTCTTCCCTAATAATTCCCATACACAGTTCAAGTGATGAAATTGTTCCCACGGGATATCATCCACCTTTGATGGGTATAATGACGGCTGCCTTATGGAAAATTTTTGGTTATCATTTGTGGGTTTCTCACTTTTTTGTTTTTTGCTGGTTTTTTATTCTGCTTTATCAAACCATAAAATTGTTGCAACTAATTTTCCCTCAAAAATATGCAAGTGGGGCACTTATCATCGTACTTTTGGAAGCAACAGTGTTGACTCAATTTGCTATTGCTTCGCCCGACTTTATTTTATTAACTGCATTTGTGATTTGTTTACGAGCAATTTTAGAACAAAAAAAAATTTTACTTTCTGTAGGTTTGATTTTTTTATGTGGCATTAACGCCAGAGGCTTGTTAACAGGAATTGCATTGTTTTTCACAAATTATTATTATTTATATTTACAATCAGAGAAAAAACATACCTTTGAGTATTTGAAAAAATCTTTTATCCCTTTTCTTCCTACTCTTCTGTTATTAATAGCATATTATTGCTTGTATTTTAAAACCAATGGATGGTTTTTTGCCGATTCTTCAGAAGCAGGACATTATGCTTTACCTGCTAATTTTTCCATGATAATAAAACATCTTTTTGAATTTATTATCCGACTCATAGAAAACGGGCGTATTGTTGTTTGGGGAATTGCTTTTTATTTGTTTATACTGATTATTCGAGGGAAAATACAAACCAGCATCAAAGATAATGTATTGATTTTTTGTTTTTTATTTTTAATGGCAGAATACCTTGTTTTGGTTTTTACAACGCGAATGCCTTTTTCAGGAAGATATTTCATGCCCTTGTTTTTTGTGTTGACTTTAATTACTCTATCAGGGATTACTCATTTTTTCGATCGTAAAAAAATTAAAATTACTTTTGTTGTAATTCTGCTGTTTGAATTAACTGGACATTTCTGGATCTATCCTGAAAAAATAGCTCAATCGTGGGATAGTACGCTGGCTCATTTGCCTTATTATGAATTGAGAAAAAAATGTTTCGATTATATTGATCAACAAGGAATAGATTATCAAAAAATTTCTGCAGGTTTTTGCTTGTATGGCGACAAGGGCTACATTGAGCTTCAACATTATGGAGAAAAAATAAGCTCTGATTTCAACCATGAATATTTTATTTATTCTAACATTTCCAATGTACCCGATGAATGGAGAATTCAATTGAATGACACTACCAAATGGAAATCTTTACGAACTTTTCAGAAATGGCCAACTAAAATAATTTTATATCAAAAGATTCATTAAATTTTTCCTGTTATGAACTATTCTAAAATTGTGATACAATTTTTCAAATTCGGGATAGTGGGTATTTTAAACACACTCATTACTGCATTCGTTATCTGGTTGTTGCTCAAAGTTTTTCATTGTTCTAATTATGTTTCAAATATTATTGGCTATCTCGCAGGTTTGATAAATAGTTTTATCTGGAACAGAAAATGGACTTTTGAAAGCCATGGAAAAATTTCAGTAACAGTTTTTAAATTTATCATTACTTTTGTTATTTCCTATTTATTACAATTGGGTGGCTTACATCTATTGCTCCAATATACAACAATAGACAATTACGTTTGTCAGTTGATAGCAATGGTGATTTATACCATTATTAATTTTTTATTAAACAAGTATTATACTTTTAAAATCTAATTCAAATGTATCAGTCATTAAGCATAATCGTTCCTTGTTATAATGAAGAAGAAGTAATTATCGAATCTTATAAAAGATTGAAGCAAGTTTCGCAAAAATTAGATTTTGATACGGATATCATTTTTATCAATGATGGAAGTATCGACCGTACCGAACAAATATTATCAGAAATAGCGAAAACGGATAAAAATGTAAAAGTAATTAGCTTTTCAAGAAATTTCGGACATCAAAATGCAGTGACGGCTGGTTTAAATCATTGTACTTCTGATTTGGCCGTAATTATTGATGCCGATTTACAGGACCCTCCCGAGTTAATACCGCAAATGATAGAAACACTAAAAAAAAATCAGGCTCAAGTAGTGTATTGTGTACGTAAAATTCGAAAAGGAGAAAGTTTATTTAAAAGGTTTTCAGCAAAAATATTTTATCGATTTCTGAATTTTTTGTCAGAAATAAAACTTCCCGTTGATACAGGTGATTTCAGATTGGTGGATAAAAATATTATTAAAGAATTCAACCGAATGAGGGAAAAAGGAAAATATATTCGTGGTTTAATTGCCTGGATGGGATTTAAACAAGTACCTTTTTATTACGAGAGAGAAGCCCGTTTTGCTGGGGAAACAAAATATTCGCTTTCTAAAATGATTAAATTGGCAACTACTTCCATGCTGTATTTCTCTAAAAAGCCATTAAAAATAGCTATTTATCTCGGATTTTTTACAACATTACTGGCTATCTTATTGGTTTTGTGGTCGATATTTGGGAAAATATTTGGTTTTACAAATGCTGATCCTGGATGGACATCCTTATTTATAGCCATCGTGTTTTTTGGTGGAATTCAATTACTTATGATTGGAATTTTAGGAACTTATATAGGAACCCTTTTTGATGAAGTGAAAGATAGACCTGAATATGTAGTGAAAAATCTACTGAATTTTGAAAATAATATAGAAAAGGAAAAATAACTACAATAAGCTTAGCTATTTATAATTCTCATAATTCAAGCAAATTCCACCAATTAATGCAGCTTTTAAAGGAACATAAGATGAAAAAATATTTTTCCTTTTATTTGCCCTGATGAATTTTAATTCAATGAATTTTACTAAGTTCGTACGGTGTTTCCTGATAAACAAAGTAATTAAGCCAGTTTGTAAAAAGCAAATTAGCATGACTTCTCCAGCGAACAATAGGTTCATTTTCTGGATTATCATTCAAATAGTAATTTTTAGGCATCTTTATTGGCAACCCTTTTGCTAAATCTCTTTTATATTCGTCATCCAGTGTTCGAGCTGAATATTCAGAATGTCCAGTAATAAAGAACTCTCGTCCATTTCTCCCCATCACCATGTAAACACCTGATTCTGCGGATTCTGAAAGTAAAGTAAGCTCGGGAACTTTCTTAATATCTTCGGCACGAACTTCAGTGTAACGACTATGAGGAACATAAAATACATCGTCAAAACCTCGAAAAATTGGGTTTTGTGGATTATATAGCGTATGTTCGAAAACGCCAAACATTTTTTCTTTCAATGGATATTTAGGAATGCCGTAATAATAATACAAACCAGCCTGGGCTGCCCAACATACAAACATAGTAGAAGTGACATGCGTACGCACCCAATCGAAAATTTTCGTGATTTCATCCCAGTAAGTCACTTCCTCATAAGATAAATGTTCAATGGGCGCACCTGTAATAATCATTCCATCATAATTGCTTTCTTTGATGACATCAAATTTTTTGTAAAAAGCCATCATGTGCTCAATTGGCGTATTTTTGGGGGTATGACTTTCCAATTGCAAAAAATCGACTTCAATTTGAAGCGGTGAATTCGAAAGTAACCGTATCAAATCAGTTTCAGTCGTAATTTTTAAAGGCATCAAGTTTAATATCACAATCTTAAGAGGACGAATATCTTGATGAGAAGCTCTATCAGAATCCATTACAAAAATGTTTTCTTTTCTGAGAATGTCCACAGCGGGCATCGAGGCAGGAATATTTAATGGCATATTTTTATTTTTTTCAAATTTTTTTATTCAAATAAGCTGATTCGTAATTGTTTGATTACTAAAACAACCTTACAAAAACAAAGTTCAAATTTAATAATATTTACGATAAATTTTCCAGTAAGCTTCACTTCCAATAAAATCATTCAGAAAATCATTTAATTTTTTCTGCAATTGTTTTGATTCTTTATACAACATCCAACCATATTGCTGGTCAAAACCGAGTGGTAAAGAAATATCGAGGTTGGGATATTGTAATTTCCATTTCAATGCATCTCTTTCATCACAAATAGTTTGTTTGATTTTACCCATAGCTACCCATTTTACTAAATCTTCACTATTGACATCATTTACTTCAACCAGATAAATTGTATCAGCAATTTCATCAGAAAGATTCTTTAAGCGTAGTTTATGAGGTGAATTTTTTGGTATATAAATGGTGTCGCCAGCTAAATCCACTTGATTTTTAATAATTTTTTCAGATGAATCCTTGCATTGTATCAATACTTGCCTGGAAGTTTTAAGAGGAATAGTAAACAAATATTCATTTTGCCATTCGGAAGTAATAGGAATAAAATCAGCATAAATATCATAATTGCCTTTCCTTAAACCTTCCAAACATTCTTTAAAATTATTATTAGTACTAATTATTAATTCAAGATTCAAACTATCAGCAAAAGCTTTTGCAATTTCATATTGAAATCCAAAAACACTGTCTCCTTTCATTGCAAAACCAAGAGCGCTGCTGTCAGTGACAACAGACAATCTTCCCGATTTTAAAATAGCTGGCAAATCATGTGCTGTCTTTTCTCTGAAAAACAACAGTTTAATAAATAAAATTAATAACACAAAAGCAATTGTAAAGAAAATATACTTTTTAATTTTCATAAATAAGTAACTATTTTAAATGAATAAATCAATCGAAAGTTTTAAAAATACTGGTTTCTCCTTTTAATTATAAAAATTAGTAGAAACCCCAATTTTAAAAATTGCGGGAGAAAGGGGATAATTAGGCATAGAAAAATAAGCAGTTTTCATAAACAACTGATTGATATGATAATATTCTACAAAAAAACGAGCTTGTTTCAAATGAAAATTGGCATATACATTAATTACTGGAAAATTTCCTACTTTTGTTGTGGACTGATTATAAAATTGTGCTGTAGCTGGCATATAACAAGGTGAATAATATTCTGTAAAATAACGTAAATTAGCGCCTAATTGAGCACTTAGCACGTTGAACCACAAGCCATTATAATATAAATTATGATACAAGGCAAATGCAGGAAGTGGAATTACTTCCGAATTTGCACTTCGCTGATAAACAATATTGTTCTCCAAATTAAATTTTCCAAAATGAAAATCCTTTTTTAAATTCAATGCCAGAACTTGTACATTTCCATTGTGTTGGACTGGCAATGCTTGAGAATTAAAATAAATATAATCAGTCAAATTTTCAACAGAAACATTGAGTGAAAAATAGCGAGTTGGTATGGAAAAGGTTCCATTAATATTGGCACGGTAGGTTTTATTAAAATTATTATCCCAGCAAAAATGGTTGGAATGATAATGTTGCAAAAAATAAGAGGGTTCATCACTCTTTACAAATCCACCCGCCGTTAAAATAATACTGTCTTTAAACAATTTAAAATAGCCACCCAATTTACCTTTGATTTGAAAGTCTCCAGTTTTATATCCCAGCAATCCTATTTCGCCTAAAATTTCATAACGAAAACGTGGTCCTTTGTATTTTGAAAGAATTCCGCCAACTTTTGTACTCGACATATTTTTTCGCTCTAAAACTGAATCAATTTTAAAAGTATATCTTTGAACTTCATTCTGTAAAAAAGCAGTCATTCCAAACTTCAACCATTTATTAAACTCCTCAGCCATATTTACCGATACAGTATTGGTCAACGATTGCAAAGCAGCCGTATCATTGGTTTGTGTAAAAGGCAGATAAGTATTCTGGTAAAAATCTTTTTCTACTGTAGGTTCATAATATCTTTTTCGAGGATCTTCATATTTTATAGTATGGGCAAATCGCGTAACCGGGACATATTCCATTTTTACTGAATCTGGTGAAATATGAATGGGTCGTTCAAATCCAATTGTGTATTGTTGATTATAAAAAAAGACATTCTTTCTATAAACTGAATATCCATTAATTCGAGTAGGAATATCTTTGGTAGCTATTCCTAAGGGTTCATATATATAAGAAGAATCGGCAATCCCTCCATTTTCATGATTGAACATATTGTTTACAGTCACTAAGCCAGTAGCACTATAATGTTTACCATTATAACTACCAAACAAGGAGCCGCTAAAGCGTTTTGCTGCTTGATTATTATATTCGCCGACCGCATAGAAATAATCCAGGTTTGTCCCAAAATTCAGTGATTTATTGGCATTGGCAGTAAAAAGGAATTTTATATGATCTTGTTGGCGATATGTGGATCCACCGGTATTGTAAACAATATGAGTATAAGGCATTTTTACATTATAAAAAGTTGCCTTTTCTATATCCATTATGTAAGGATAAAAAGCTTCTGAAAAAATAAAATCGCTTTTTTCAGGACGATCAAAATACAGTTTTGGTTCAATGGGAGAACCCAAGTTTCCATTGTATGAATTGGCAATACTGAAACGATCAATGGGATTAGCATCCTGAAAATTAAGGTGTAAAGTATCTACCGGAATCGTATCTACCACAGCAAAAGGATCAGAAATTTTCCATGTCTTTACCGGACGTGGTTTTACAGGAATTGTTCCCCAAATACTATTAGTAAAGAAAAAAAGAATGCAAAAAACAAGATGCTTTTTTATAGGCATTAAAATGATAGTTAAGAAATTACCTGCCAAAAATTTAAAACGATAGCAAAATTACAAAAAATATCCCTTATGAATAATCATCACAATTTTATTTCTATCAAAACATTTTTTGTTAGACAGATAAATTTCCTATATTGATGAATTGTAAAATTATTGTATTTGCTTAATCAAATAGAGTAGAACAGGGAAATGGTCGCTATAACCATTTAACCACACGCCACCAGCATGAGTACGCAAGGGAGTACCTTTATAACGTCCTTCTTTTTGAATTAAAAAATCACGATTAAATACTTCTGCTCTCCAAAATCTCAATTCACTGGCAGGAGCATGAAGTAAAGGAGCAGAAATAATAAGCTGATCAAATAAATTCCATTGATCATTATATGCCAGCGAACCTATTCCTTTATCAAAAGTTTTCCATAAAGTATTATATAAATCGCCATCCTTTACATCTTTGGGGTTCTTTTTTGCACCTAAAATTTTTGCACAACTTTCATTGAAAGGATCATCGTTGAGATCACCCATAATAATAATTTTTGCTTTTGGATCCACTCTATATAGAGAATCAACAATAGAACGGGTAAGAGCTGCCGCAGCATTTCGTTTAGGTCGTGAAGCTAATTCACCTCCTGAACGAGAAGGCCAGTGATTGACAATCACATGAATTTTTTCATCAAACAAATAACCACTTACCATTAGTTGATCTCGGGTGCGAAAAGTGGTGTCTTGTGTATGTAATCGATATGATTTGCTATTGGTTACAATAAAATATCTGGGGTTATATAATAGCGCCACATCAATGCCACGTCGGTCTGGACTGTCATAATGAACAATTTCATAAGAACGATTTACTAAAGTTGGTTGTTTAACCAAATCTTCTAACACACCTCTATTTTCAACCTCTGATACACCAACTATAATCGCTCCAACTGGTGTCACATCCAATCCGATCTGAGAAATTGTATAAGAGAGGTGTTCAAGTTTTGAATAATATTTCATAGAATTCCATCGATAAGGTCCATTAGGCAAAAATTCTTCATCATTTACATTTTCATTGTCAATCGTGTCAAATAAATTTTCCAGATTATAAAAAGCAACGCATGCAACTTGAACATTAACTTTATCAGACGAAAATGCTACTGAGTTTTTAGAAGAAAAGCCAAAAATTAGGAAAATGATTAAAAACAGCAGAAATAACAAATGTTTTTTCATATACGAAAATGTTTAATTTATTTTCTTAAAAGAACAACAAAAGTGTAGAAAATATTTGAAAGAAAAAACAATTTTCTGAGGAAAATTCAATTTTAATCATTTCCTAAAATATTTTTGCTTTTTTACCATTAATCCAATTCGCTGATTTAAAGCACTCAACAAAATATTTTTAGTAAAATGTTAAATTTTTATTATAATTTTTCATTATATGAGCTTTTCTTCTGGTTTTCAATTAGAATTTTATAAATTGCTTGCCATATTTAGTTGTAAAAAATAGAAAAACAAAACCTGTTGAAAAAATTTTATCTGAAAATTTATTCAATAATTCAAAAAAAAGTTTTACCTTGTCACCCCTTTTTAAAAATTCATACAGAATATTTTAAATAAATTTTACATAAATTAATTTTTTACTTATGAGAAAATTAGTAGTGGTTTTATTTATCGTTATGCACTCTTTTACAATTTTAATTGCACAAACCTCATTAAAAGGAGTAGTTAAAATAGCAGAAACTGATAATCCTTTGCCTGGCGTTAAAGTAACTTTATTAAAACAAAACATTTCTACGGTTACTAACCCTAATGGAGAATTTACTTTAAGTTATTTAGAAGCAGGCGATGAAGAAATTCGTTTTACCAAAGATGGTTATTTCAGTCAAATTAAATTCATTCATTTAAAAGCGGATGCAGAAAACGATCTTGGTGTCATTTATTTGCGTGAAGACCTTGCACAGCAAATGAAACAGGATATTATCCTTCAATTAAGCGAAAGTCAATTGGAAAATGAAGAAGGACGAGCTACTCAAAATATTTCACCTGTATTGGCAAGTAAAGGCGATGTGTATCTTTCTCAGGCAAGTTATTCCTTCAGTCCCATGCGTTTTAGTTTCCGGGGTTACGATCAAAATTATGAGTCAACTTATATAAATGGTGTTTATTTTAACGATATCGAAAGAGGTTTGTTTAATTATTCCTCTTTAGGAGGCTTAAATGATGCCATGCGAAATCAAGATAAAACTTATGGAATTAGTCCAGCTACTTTTAGTTATGGCAATCTTGGAGGCGTTACCAACATTATTACAAAAGCCAGTACTTATGCAACCGGCACAAAAGCAAATGTTGCCTACAGCAATCGTTCTTACAAACTTAGAGGACAAGCTACTTATGCAACAGGATTGATGCAAAACGGGTGGGCTTTTGCTGGCTCAGCAGTAGTACGTTGGGCAGATGAAGGAATTATTGAAGGAACATTTTATAATTCTGCTGGATTTTTCTTTTCTGCCGAAAAAGTCTTCAATAAGCAACATAGTTTATCATTTGTGGCTTTTGGAGCTCCTACTCAACGAGCTCAACAAGGTGCTACTACGCAAGAAACCTTTGATTTGGTAGGCTCCATTTACTATAATCCTTATTGGGGATATCAAGAAGGGAAAAAACGTAATTCAAGAATCGTGAAAAGTTTTGATCCGGCTGCTATTCTTTCTCATGAATTTAAAATTGACGAAAAAAAATTATTAAGAACCGGCATAGCCTTCCATTATAATTTTTATAGTAATTCTGCCCTTGCTTATTATAATGCTCCAGATCCTCGTCCTGACTATTACCGTTATATGCCTAGTTTTCAACAAAATGAAGATGTTAGAAATCAAATGATCTCTCTGTGGAAAACCGATCCAGATGTTTCACAAGTCAATTGGGAAGAACTTTATTTGGCAAACTATCGAAATAACATTGTAAATCCCAACGGTACAGCAAAATATGCTGTAGAGCGGCGTCATAATAATGCAATGGAAATAGCTTTGAATTCTACTTATAATCAACAGTTTACAAAAAAACTTAAACTTACTGGCGGTATTGAAGGAAAAATGAATAAAGGTATGCACTACAAAACAATGGACGACCTGTTAGGTGGAAATCAATGGATTGATATAGATCAGTTTGCTGAGCGTGATTTTCCAGCTGATCCAAACATTATTCAAAATGATTTACATAACCCCAATGCTGTTATTCATAAAGATGACATTTTTGGCTATCATTACAATATCAATACTCTTTATGCAAGTGCCTTTATTCAAAACGAATGGACATTACCACAATTTGATATTTATTATGCAGGTAAATTAAGTTATACACAATTTTATCGGTATGGTTTCATGCAAAATGGCCGTGCTCCTCAAAATTCTTATGGGAAAAGCAAAGTTTGGTGGTTTGTAGATCCTTCCTTGAAAGCTGGTATTACTTATAAAATCGATGGACGAAACAGATTGTCAATCAATGGAATTGCTGAAACAAGAGCTCCGTTGGCAAGCAAATCTTATATTTCAGAACGAATCAAAGATACCTTGATCCCACATTTAAAATCTGAAAAAGTTTGGTCTGCTGACATCAATTACAACTTCAGTTTTCCTGTGATCAGAGGAAGAATTGGCTTATTTGAAACGAACGTTTATGGCACCTCCGATAAGTTGGGCTATTACGACGATGAATATCGAACCTTTATTAATCATGTTTTGGCAGATGTAAATAAAGTTTATAAAGGTGTGGAAGCTGGAGTATCAATAAAATTGAATAGTAATTTTTCTGTAGCAATAGCAGGCACTTATGCTGATTATTCTTATACCAACAATGCAACAGGAATTAAAAGTCCTGAAAATGGTTCGTTTGCTGATATTTCTGAAACAGTTTTAACAAAAGGATTAAAAATTGCCAATGGACCTCAATTAGCAGCTAATATTACCTTAGACTATTTCCATCCAAAAATGTGGTTTGCAGATATTACTTTGAATTACTTTGACAATAACTATTTGGACTTTGCTCCTAACAGATTTGAAAAAAAGAGATTCGAGGGAAGCAATATGGAAAAATATACTACACCAGAAATGTTAGCAGCACTGGGCACTCAAGAAAAACTTAAAGGTGGTTTCCTCTTGGATGCATCAATTGGGAAATTAATTTATCTAAAGAACAGACGCTCCTTAAATTTTAATTTAAGTGCTAGTAATATTTTGAATAACCAAAAAATGATTACGGGTGGTTATCAACAAGCTCGCTTACCATTGACAGATGGAGCAATTGATAAGAATGGTCTTGACAGATTTCCTAACAAGTATTATTATGCTTGGGGATTCAATTTGTTTTTCCATATTGGATATAAGTTTTAAAAGATCAATAAAATCATTTGATAAATATAAAATAATTGTCTAAAAAGAATTAATAATTAGGAAAAAATGAAAAAAGTAAAATATATTTATTTTGTTCTTGCCATATTTTTAGGAAGTTGTGCAAAAACCGAATTTGACGGAATTCCATTTGAAAAAACTCAAGGCGAAAAGTGGGAAACCACCATCACTATTGCTCAGTTGAAAAATAATTATATGACATCTACAGGGTTATTTACAGCAGATAAAATTGAAAATACTACCGATCTCGTTTTTAATGGGATTGTTACTTCTTCTGATGTAGAAGGTAATGTGTATAAATATCTGACGGTGCAGGAAGAAGGAGAAAATGCACAGGCTATAAAAATCTCCATCGATGTTAGTGGTTTATCGGCTATATATCCTTTGGGGCAAAGAATTTCTGTTCGTTGTAATGATTTGTATATTGGCAAATATGCTGAATCTCCTCAAATTGGCATCAAATATGTAAACAAAGAAAAAAACAATAGAATTGAACCTGGACGAATGCCCAAATTATTGTCCGATATTCATATCTCTGCTTATGGATTACCCGAGCCACAAGCTGTTATAGCCGATACAATGACTATTGCTCAAATAAAAGCAGCAGGCTCCTCCCTATTTAATAAACTTGTATGTATAAAAAATGCTTATTTTACTGGTAAAGGAGCTAATTATGAAAAACAACCAGCTACAATACCTGACAAGGATAAAATTTTTGCTCCACCAACAGGTGGCATTGGTTATCCACAGTCAAGAGAAATTCAAGATGGAACTGACTCGATTTTTGTATCAACCAGTGAATATGCTAAATTCGCATCAAAGCCATTACCTCCTTCAACCATGCAAGGAAATATTACCGCTATTGTAGGCTGGTACAATGATAAAGACAAAACACATTATTCATCGAAAATTTATCATCAACTAACTTTACGTTCACTCAAAGACTTAGGAAAAGGATTTGAACTTTACTTAGCACAATATAACAATTAATATAATACATTATCAAATTTTTATCTATTATGAAAAAAACAAATTTTTTAAATTATTTAGTGATTATTGCTATTTTTATTTTAGGAGGATGTTCCAACGTAGATGAACCGGAAGAACCTACCTCTCCAGCACAATCCCTTCCTTTTATTGAAACTTTTGAACAGGGTTTTGGAAAATTCACGACACAAAATGTGTTAGGCGACCAAGTTTGGGAATATTCTCCTCAATACAAATACGTTAAGATTACCGGTTATGTAGATGGCACAAAAGAAAATCATGCAAATGAAGATTGGTTAATCTCTCCAGAAATTGATTTATCCAATGTAACAGCAGCAAAACTAACCTTTGAGCATGTAATTCGCAATTTTGCTAATCCTGCAACAGAAGCTACCTTATGGGTTTCAGAAAACTATATAGACGGCTTACCTTCCACAGCTACATGGACTCAACTGACTACACCACTTTTTACCAATTTCAGTGATTGGACATTTGGTAGCTCTGGAGAAATAAGTTTGACACCTTATGCTGGGAAAAAAATCAGAATTGCTTTCAAATATATTTCTACCGATATAAAAGCTGGCACTTGGGAAATAAAAAATTTCAAAGTTGAAGAAGGTGAAGCTGCTACTCCACCTGCCGATACTCCCACTGGTGAAGGAACGGAAATTTCTCCTTATAATGTAATTGCTGCCATTCAAAATCAAGGTAACTCAAAATGGGTGACAGGTTATATTGTAGGTAATATTGACGGTAGTGGGATAAGTATAACAACTGAATCAAAATTCACACCTCCTTTTACTGTTAAAACAAATTTGTTGATTGCTGATTCCCCAACTGAAACAGATTATAAAAAATGTTTACCTGTTCAATTACCAGCAGGAGCCGTCAGAAATGGTTTAAATTTGGTAGATAAACCTGCTAATTTAGGGAAAAAAGTAAAATTGTATGGGTCTTTAGAAACTTATTTTGGAGTGCCTGGTTTAAAAAGTTGTTCATATTTTGAGCTTGAAGATGGCACCAGCGGTGGCACAAAACCGTCTGACACTTCAGGCGCTATTTTTAGCGAAACATTTGCAAATTCACAAGGAGATTTCACCATAGTAGATGTTATTAAAAATCCCGCTTTGCCTTATATTTGGACTCACGATGATTCATACAAATATATGAAAGCTTCTGCTTATGCCAACTCTACCAATTACGAATCTGAAAGCTGGCTCATTTCTCCTGCTATCAATTTATCAGGGGAAACGAATGTTACATTAAATTTTGAACATACTATAGGTCCAGCCCCACAATTAGGTATTGATAAATCACACTTCACCGTGTGGGCAAGCAACAACTATTCTACAGGAAATCCAAATGAAGCTACTTGGACAAAACTTGATTTATCAGCAAGTTCATTTAATACTACAACACCTTGGACTTTTGTACCGGTAAGTTTAACGATTCCTTCACAATATTTAACTTCAAATGTAAGGATTGCTTTTAAATATACGAGTACAAACACAGCTTCAGCAACCTGGGAAGTAAAAAATGTAGTAGTTAAATAAGTGGGAAAGTCAGGATAATTTAATTATCAATAAAATAACTCATATTTTTTATCTAAGTGCAAAGTTTTTGAGAGAAAATTGCTCAAAACTTTGCACTTATTTATTTCTGATTCCCGTTTGGTATTAAATCATTAACAAAAGATTTGTCATTGTAAAAATCCTATTGGTCGAGAAAAAAACTTCATTTGTCTATTTTATTTGTGAATGTAGAAAAACAGAAATAATTTTGAAACAAAAAAAGTTGAAATGCTTAACAAGCAAAAAATGAAAAAAATATTTAATCTTATCTTTGCCCTATTTTTCCCCATTTTGTTTATCCAAGCACAAACATCCTCTGGGAATGGTATGATTACAGGAAAACTGATTGACAAAGAAACTAAACAACCAGTGGCTATGGCCAATATAAGGGTGCTTCAGCAAAAAGACAGTGTTTTTGTCAATGGGCAGGCAAGTAGAAACGATGGTTCTTTTTCCATCCCTGTCAAATATGGTGCATATATTGTTCATATTTCATTTTTAGGATATAAAGATATTTATAAAAATGTTCAAGTTACCTCTTCACGTCCTACTGTTCAATTAGATACCCTTTATTTTGAACAGACAGATATTACCCTTTCCGAAATAGTTATTGTGGAAAGAGCCCCCGAAATAAAAGTCAAAGGTGATACGCTTGAATTTAATGCTGGCTCGTTCAAAGTAACTGAAAGTGCAGTAGTAGAAGATTTATTAAAAAAAATGCCCGGTGTAGAAATAGATAAAGACGGGAAAATTACAGTAAACGGTCGTGAAATTAAAAAAATATTAATCGATGGCGAAGAGTTTTTCAGTAATGATCCAAAAGTAGCTTCTAAAAACCTTCCTGCGAAAATGGTAGAAAAAGTGCAGGTCTTAGATAAAAAATCTGAAATGGCAGAAATGACTGGATTTGATGATAGTGACGAAGAAACTGTTATTAATCTTATAATCAAGCAAGGAATGAAAGAAGGACTAATGGGGAATGCTTTTGCAGGCTATGGAAGCAAAGACCGTTATGAAGGAAATGCTATGGTAAATTATATGAAAAATAAAAATCAATATACTTTCATTGGTGGATTGAACAATACGAATAATGCAGGATTTACTGATTTGGCTTCGAGCATGTTTGGAAACATAGGGGGACGCGGTTTAAGAGGAATGTTTGGAAATCAGGATGGAATTACAACGTCGGGTATGGGTGGATTTAATTTTAATACACAGCTTTCCAAAACTTTCAAACTTAGTGGAAATATCCGCTACGGTTCTACGAATAATGATATATTGTCAAAAGTCCATACACAAAATCTATTAAGTAGCGGAAATACTTTTGAAAACGAAAATGATACCACCAACAATTACAGCCAAAATTTCAATATGGATTTGCGGATGGAATGGACACCCGATACACTTACACGTATCATTTTTCGTCCCAGTGCAGGTTTTTACCAGAACCATCGCAGTGAAATAAGTGATTTTTTTACTACCAACGAATTGAATGATACTATCAATAATGGTAATTCGGATTATTATTCAGAAGGAAATGGTAAAAACATCGGTGGTAGGTTAGATGCCAGCCGTCAATTGGGGAAAAAGGGACGTGTTCTCAGCCTCCAATTAAGAGGGCAATTAAATGATGCTGATAATAATGGCAATAATCTTTCCAATACTTTTTATCATGGAACAGAACCTGACGATATTATTGATCAGAGATTTACCAACACTAATGATAGCAAAAGCTGGCAAGGATACATTTCTTACGTAGAACCTATTGGAAAAAATAATTTTATCCAGCTTGCCTATACTTATAAGCAAAATCTTTCCGAATCGAACAAAGACACGCGTACCAAAGATGCTGATGGAAATTATACGGTAATAGATACAACTTACAGTAAGCGATTAAAAAATAATTTCACAAATCAATCAGTGGAATTAAATTTCAAAGCCGAAAGAGGAAAATATGATTATATGGTTGGTTTCAGTATGCAACCATTTAATTCTAACAGCAAAACTTACAAAGGGGATTCAATTTATCCGGTTATCAATCAAGGAATTAATTATGCTCCTACCGCTCAGTTCAACTATCGCTGGAGTCGACAAAACAGCCTAAGAATCAGATATTCAGGTGTTACTACTCAACCTTCTGTTACACAACTTTCACCCGTAAGGGACGTTTCCGATCCATTGAATGTAAGGTATGGTAATCCTTATTTAAAGCCTTCTTTCAGTCATCGACTTAATATTCGCTATATGAATTTTATTCCTGAAAAGAAAAGTTCCATTACTTTTTTTGGTAATGCTTCCTATACGCTGAACGATATTGTTTCTTCCACTTTTACCAATGTTGTTACCGGACAAAAAGGAACCACTTATGAAAATGTGAACGGCAACTGGAATGCTAATGGCAGATTGATGCTGAATTTGCCAATAAGAAAAACTAATTTCTCTATTTCTTCCATGACTTTTGGCAGTTACAATCATTCAAAAGGCTCTTCTAATAAAGAAATCAATTTAAGCCAACGAACAGGATTGGGAGAAACTTTGGGTGTAGATTTTCGTTCCAGTATAATAGATTTTGGCATTCGTGGGAACGTAAATTACAACAATGTTCAAAATAGTTTGAAAGGACAGCAAAATCAAGAATATTTTAATTATAATGCATCTGCCAACACCACCCTTTATTTACCTCATGATTTTTCTATTGATAGTGATATTTCCTACAATACCAATTCAGGTTATGCGGCAGGTTTTGAACAAAATGCGTGGCTTTGGAATGCTTCTATTCAAAAACAACTTTTCAAGCAAAAAAATGGAACATTGCGTTTTAAAATATATGATATTTTACAACAAAGAAGTAATATCAATCGAAGTGCTACGTCCAATTATATTAGAGATATAACTACTAATACGCTCACCAGCTATTTTATGGTTCATTTCGTATACCGTTTCAATATTTTCAAAAACGGTGCAAATCAAAACGATATGGTACCACGTAGAGGTTTTGGAGGAGGTCCTAGTGGACATGGACCGGATGGCAATGTTATTTAAAAAATACATATAAATCTCGATTATTTAACTAATAATGGGTAGTAAAAATAAAACAATTAAAAAAAGATCCTTAGATAATGTTTTTATACATGTGCTGGTATGGATCATTGTTTTTGGTTTCCCTTTGTTTTTTTTCGACCGAAGAAATGAATTCAGTTGGTCATTTTTCTGGAATACAGCTTCAACCATGTTGTATTTCATGATTATATTTTATGTAAATTACCTGTTTTTAATTGATAAACTTCTTTTTCAGCGGAAAACAAAAGAATTTATTTTTATTAATCTGATTTTAATCATTGTATTAGCTGCTTTGATGCATTACTCACATGAGTTAATTTTTAGTTTGAACTTTGGTAAACATTTACCCATGAGAGGAAGAAGACATTCCCCTTCTCCCTTGAAATTTATTATAAGCAATATGTTTTCTCTGACGCTTGTGGCAGGGCTGAGCGTGGCTATTAAAATGAGTATGCACTGGGTAAAGCTGGATAACGAACGCAAAGAACTGGAAAAAGCAAAAACCGAAGCAGAACTTCAAAACCTTAAAAATCAGATCAATCCACATTTTATGCTCAATACTTTAAATAATATTTATGCACTCATCAATTTCAATCCACAACAAGCTCAACAGGCAGTGCAAGATTTAAGTAAATTATTAAGATATATTCTGTATGATAACAATCAAACTTTTGTACCTTTGTTACAAGAAGTTGAATTTATGCAAAACTACATCAATTTAATGCGAATAAGGCTGCCAGAAAATGTTGAATTGACTACTGACTTTGAATTATTACCAGAGAGTAATATTAACATTGCTCCTTTAATTTTTATTTCTTTGATAGAAAATGCTTTCAAACATGGAATCAGTGCTGACAAACCTTCGTTTATTCATATTCAATTAATTGAAAACACAGAAGGATTATTACAATTTACCTGTGAAAATAGTTACTTCCCCAAATCTGAATCAGACAAAAGTGGTAAAGGCATAGGATTGCAGCAATTACAAAAAAGATTAGACCTTCTTTATCCGAATCGTTATATCTGGAAAAAAGAAATTATTAACAATGTCTATTCTACTCTTTTGATTATCAACACCAATAATGAACCTGAAGATGATACTCAACTGCTGGATCATCGATGACGAACCACTTGCCATCAATCTACTGGAATCGTATGTAGAAAAAACACCTTTTCTGAAACTGACAGGAAAATATTCGAGTGCCTTATCGGCTATGCACGATTTGGAAAATCAGCAACCTAACATTATTTTTCTGGATATTCAAATGCCCGAACTCAGCGGCATGGAATTTTCACAGTTTGTCCATCCCGACACAAGAATTATTTTTACTACCGCTTTCAGTGAATATGCCATTAACGGTTACAAGGTAAACGCCCTTGATTATTTGCTTAAACCGATTTCATTTACTGACTTTCTTACGGCTGCCAAAAAAGCTTTGAACTGGTTTGAAATTTCCCAAAAAGCTGCTCAAAACGAAGGAACAGAAAAAACGGGAATTTTTGTAAAAGCCGATTACAAGTTGGTGCAAGTGCTTTTCGACGATATCCTTTTCGTGGAAGGATTAAAAGATTATGTAAAAATCTATGTCAGAAACGATACCAAACCCATCATTACGCTAATGAGCATGAAAAGCATGGAAGATTTGCTTCCACGCGACAGATTTATTCGCGTTCACCGCTCCTATATTGTTCAGAAAAACAAAATAGAAAATATCAGCAAAAACCGGATCACGATTGCTGGTCATAAAATTTTAATTGGCGAAACTTATCGTCAGAATTTAATGGATGAAATAGGGAATATTTGATTTTTTATTCATAAGAATTCCTCGAGGCTTGCCTCGGGGTTATTCATTAATTGGTTTCAACCTCTCTTAAAAATTGATGAATAACGCTCTATTTTATTTTTTAGAAAAGTCCCATAAAATTTTTTTATTACTAATGGCTTTTTGTGAACACTTTTTATCGTAAAATTATTCAAAAGATAATGTCTACAATAGAATCTCTTAGAAAAAAGTAAAATATTAATTTAATTTCAAAAGCTGTTCATGTATAATTATGTCAAATAATATAGGAGGGAATGATAGATATTTTTAAATATTCCTTAAATTTTTCTTATCTGATCACGATTTTATAACGGATTTTCCTTTCAAAAAGCAGTATATTTTATATATAACAAATTGATTATTATTTGTTTAATATATTTTTTTAAAATAATTTCTTGCTTACAGTGTAATTATTAGTTGTTTATCACATATTGAATATTATTTTATCTTTACAAACATACAAAAAAATTCAATAAAATAACTTTGTTAGAAGAAAAAAAATAGTATTTTTCTTGCGTACATTAAATTTACTGGAATATTCTTAAAAGCCGATTGGTATTGGCTTTTAGATCATTTTTTACAAAATTTGGAAAGGAAAATCCGTTATAAAAAATAGGTTAATTATTTCTAAATACAAAAAAATAGTATTTAATGCTTTGTGGCAAAACAAAAATATAACTACATTTGCATATGTTTTTCATGGTATTAGATTTAAGGTTAATTAAAAAAGATTGGGTTGTCGTGAGACAACCCCTTCTTGTTTTATAGAACAAGTACTTTTCTAATGAATCCTATTTTATATCGCTTATATAATTCCTTTCTCTTAGCCCTTCCTAAAGCATTTAAGACCATAATTTGGCTATTAAAAATTATTTTACCTATCAGTTTTGTTGTTAGTTTACTTCAATATTGGGGAATTATAGCCATTATTGCTTCTTTTTTAGCTCCTGTTTTTTCAATTGTTGGTTTACCAGGAGAAGCTGCTATCGTTTTCATTACTAGTATTTTTATGGCTCTTTATGCTCCTATTGCCATCATTGCAACTTTGCCTTTGGGAATACGAGAAATTACTATTCTTGCTATTATGTGCCTCATTTCGCATAACTTGATTGTTGAGACTACCGTTCAAAAGAAAACAGGCTCTTCTCCATGGATCATTTTTTTTCTTCGAATCATTACTTCGTTTGTGGCAGCTTTTCTTTTGAATAAGATTTTGCCTGATAATATGGGCAAAGCTCAAATCGTAGAAAAAGCAATTGTATTTAATAGTTTTGGAGAAATGTTTCAATATTGGTTGATTAATACAGGCTGGCTGATTTTAAAAATAGTCCTAATTATTACAGGATTAATGGTTTTGCAAAATATCTTGAAAGAATTTCATATTCTGGAATATCTATCAAAAATTTTCGCTCCTCTAATGAAAATTATGGGTCTTTCTCAAAACACTACTTTTTTGTGGTTTGTTGCTCAAATTGTAGGACTTACTTATGGTTCAGCCATCATGATTGAAGAAGTAACAAATAACTCTATTACTGTAGAGGATGCCAATTTATTGAACTATCATATTGCAGTAAACCATTCTTTGCTCGAAGACACGTTATTGTTTGTAGCAATTGGTGTGCCTGCTGGTTGGATTATCGTACCTCGATTTATTTTAGCTATTCTTATTGTTTGGAGTTTTCGAGGTATTCATAGCTTTGAAAGTTATCTTAAACAAAAACAGGCAAAATTTGCTGATTTCTCTTAAAAGGAATATTAAATTTCCTCTTGCCTGATTTTTTTACCATGCTTGTGCAAGTTTACAATTTATTTCATCAATTTTTGTTCTCGGCGAGAATATTATTTTTCTTCTTACAGATCACAGAAATTTTCGTCACAAGGATTATTTATCTTTCTGAATAAAAGTTAGGAAAATATTTTTTTCAAAGTAACAAGTGAAGTTTTATTTTTTAACTTTGCTTATTCTATCAAGAAATAAATTATGCCTCAAAAAGTTTCTAAAACAAAAAAATTATTGATCGAAGTGGCAAGGCAACTTTTTTCCGAAAAAGGGAAAAAGAATGTCACGATGAATGATATTGCCGAAGCTTCTAAAAAAGGAAGACGAACTTTATATATTTATTTTAACCCACATTGCAGGTATTATGGAGCTAAGTACCTGTAAGAGAGTGGATGTTTTTTTGAGGAGGAGCCTTTGGGTGCCACACAAATTTTTTTCTTCTTATCAGAGGTGTTTTTATATCCAGTG
>JAGPGD010000099.1 GCA_018056165.1 Paludibacteraceae bacterium
TCTACCTATCAAGCATTCAAAATTCTTATAGAACAATTGATAAAATCTATTGAATTTTGTGAATCATTTTATAAAATAATGATTACTTTTGTATCAGTAAAAATTAAAACAACTATAAATTTATAATTATGTCAGTATTAGTTGGAAAACAAGCACCCGTTTTTAGCAGCAAGGCTGTGGTAAACGGAAACGAAATTGTAGATAATTTTTCTCTTGCTCAGTTCAAAGGAGAGAAATATGTGGTATTTTTCTTTTATCCTGCCGATTTTACTTTTGTATGTCCTACAGAGTTAATTGCTTTTCAGGAAAAAGCCAACGAATTTGAAGCTCGCAACACAGTGGTTGTGGCAGCGTCAACCGATTCAGCTTTTTCTCATTGGAAATGGCTGCAAACCCCTCAAAACGAAGGCGGTATCAAGGGCGTAACTTATCCGATAGTGGCCGATCATTCGTTGACTATTTCCAAAGCTTATGATGTGTTGGCCGGAGATGTGGATTACGATGAAGAAGGTAACGAAATTTTTGTGGGAGCGCCGGAAGCATACAGAGGACTTTTTCTTATCGACAAGGACGGAGTAGTGCGTCATCAGGTAGTAAACGACATGCCAATCGGAAGAAATGTGGATGAAGTGCTGCGTGTAATTGATGCGTTGCAGTTTACCGAACAATATGGAGAAGTTTGTCCGGCCAACTGGAAAAAAGGCGATAAAGCCATGAAAGCCACTCAGGAAGGCGTTGCCGATTACTTGTCGCACAAATAAAAGGTGAGTGATCAACTTATAAAAAGCCGCTTAAATTACTCAAGCGGCTTTTTTAATATACTTTTAACCTATTTTTGATGCAACATTAAAGACAGAAAAACTATGTATTCATTTTTGGTTATCGTTTTTAAAAAAATTGTGTACCTTTGTCATAAAGAAAGAATAACAATTCGAGTTTAATGATAAAAGTCATTTTGTCAACTAATTGCAACTAAATAGTCTGTATGAGTTCAGAAATAAAATTAACGATAACAGGGTTGGTTTATAATCAAAACATTGTGGGTACTTACGGCTTGGTTCTTAGTGAAGAATCGGGCAATCGACGATTTTCCGTGATGATTGGAGAACCCGAAGCGCAATCTATCGCATTGAAGCTCAACAATAAAAAACTTCCACGTCCACTCACTCACGATCTGATAAAAACTATTTTAGACGTTTTTGAAGCCAAACTGGTGAAAGTGTTGATTAGCGACATGATAAATGATGTTTTTTACTCTGAATTGCATATTCTCAAAGATGAGAAAATATTGGTGGTTGATGCACGAACTTCAGATGCTGTGGCATTAGCGGTTAGATGTAACAGTCCAATATACATCAAATCGGATATTCTGGATATTGTAGGTGTTGTTGTGGAAGAAAACGAAATAGAAGAAACAACCGACAACGAAGAAAATATCGAAGAGTTATCCGATCAGGAATTGGACAACCTTTCGCTCAACGAATTGGAAGAATTACTTTCTATGGCTGTAAACGAAGAAAAATATGAACTGGCTGTACACATCCGAGATGCTATCCAACGCAAAAAAACAAAAGAAAAGTTTTGATTTTCTCAAAATAAATTTGTTTCAACCATAAGTTGATGACTACGGAATTGCTTCACTTTATCGAATTATTGAATTGAAAATTAAAATACTATAAACCAAAAGCAATGGGTCAATATCAGCGGAAAGTTTAATTATAATTTTTTTCTGTTAGTATGCATAGCAAATGTTATTGTAAAATTAATCAAGAATGATATTATGAAATCCACATGTATTGCATACACAAACACGAATGAATATAATATTCAGACATGTGGGTTCCATCAGACCTTATAAAAAATAAATTATATTCTGATGAAATTAATGTACAACTTGTGAACTTTTTACAACAAATTAGACCTGGTTATTCAACTATTCTTTATCATATGAAGAATTTTTTCGATATTCGTTGGCTATAAAAACTTACAGGAAAAAGTCATAGTATCAAAGTTCTTTCATCAAAATAAAAAATGTAACCTTAATGTATTTAGTATAAACAACAGAAAAAGTACGAATGCAAAAAAACTTTTTGCGATTTTATTCCCTGATAATTTGGATTACGTTTCCTTTACTTAACTTGATAATGGAAGAAGGTTTGGGTTCGGAAATGTCATCCTGTCGCCAATTTACCACATAATCGACAGCCGATTTTATGGCTTCATCTATTTGCGAAAAATTTGACGGCGTGGGGTTCCCGCTGATATTGGCAGACGTGGAAACAATGGGTTTTCTGAATTGTTCACACAAGTTTTTTGAAAACAATTCCTTTGTTACCCTGATGCCTATTGAACGATCAGCAGCAATCAAATTGGCAGCCAGATTTTTGGCTTCGGGATAAATAATGGTGAGAGGTTTATCGGTAATTTCGATCAACTGCCAAGCCATATCGGGCACCTCGTCCACATAAGAAAGTATTCTCGAGGCGGAATCAACCAAAACTAATAAGGCTTTGCTATCGGCTCGCCGCTTTATTTCGTAAACTTTTTTAACGGCCTCTGCGCTGGTGGCATCGCAACCAATTCCCCACACTGTATCGGTGGGATAAAGTATAGTACCTCCTTGCCTCAACACTTCAACAGCTTTTCTGATTTCTTCCTGTAATAATTTTTCCATTTTGTAATGATAGTTTAATCCAAACCTTCAATGAAAACTCCAAGCAAAAATAACAAAAATACGCCTTACTTCAAAAAAGGATAAATTATTCCACCCAAGTTTTACTTCTACCGAAACTGAGATTTCCTAACAATTTCTGCAAATTGGTTAATTTTTATCACTGCCGTACGAAAGTTTTTAAAAATGTTGTTTTTGAAAATTCATATATTTGTATTTCAGCTCATTATGAAAATAATTCAGCTTGAACACAGAATTTATCTTGGTTAAATAGCGTTTTGTCG
>JAGPGD010000046.1 GCA_018056165.1 Paludibacteraceae bacterium
TTCAATTGCTACTTTGGCTTTAAAGCCTCCTGTAAATCTTCTCCTTGTTGATTTCATAATTAATCCCAAATTTAGTTACTCTTTTCAACCTTAACAAGTGGTCTTGTTTTTGGGGAGTACTATACAAAGATATGAGGCTTTGCCCCAAACCCCACTTACTTTTTTATCTTGACATAAAAAAGTAAGCAAAAAAGGTCAAGACTCTACCCGCTTCGCACGAAAAATTGGCATTCGTTGGCTAAAATCTTTTAAACTCGCTCCTTGCGGAGCTCAAACAGAAAAGATTTTTTAACGCCAACTTCTCTGATTTTTCGGCTCACCGGCTAATGTCAATTCAAAGAATATGACTGTCCTGTGAGGTTGTTTTATTCAACCTTATTTTACTGAAAACCTTAGTAACAAAACAAATCCTCCAAAAAAGTTAACCTTATTACCTTATTAAAAACTGAACAAAATAAGGTAATAAGGTTTAATAAGCTATAGGAAACATTCCCTCTTATGAAGATTAAAGGTTTTCGATAAGGTTTTTATGACAAATATTTGTTTAGCAAAACGTTTGATTTTTATCAGCGGCTAAAATCAGGAGATTTTATTTTTTTGCGACGTAGCCTGGAGGGTGCGTCGAACAATGGAATTTTTTCTCCGTGTAATTCCGTATCTTTTTTGTGGGACCCTATGAAAATGAACTTTTTATAATATGAAGAAATACAGATTTTTCTTCATTCGCTCAAAACTCCAAACTCGAACTCGTACCTCGAAACCCCTAAACTCTCTTAATTTTTGCAGCTTAATGATTTTTTAGATAATCAAGTATATTCTTTTCAATTCGTTGTTCCAGATTTTCAGTGTCTGTTCTTACAAAAGGTTCACCTGTAATTTGTTCATACAGTTCAATATAACGGTCGCTAATACTTTTTACAATTTCGTCTGTCATTTCAGGGATGGTTTGTCCAGCTTTACCTTGAAAGCCATTTTCTATTAGCCATTCCCGAACAAACTCTTTTGAGAGTTGTTTTTGTGGTTCACCTTTTTCAAAACGTTCTTGATAACCTTCTAAATAAAAATATCTGGAAGAGTCGGGCGTATGAATTTCATCAATAAGATAAATTTTGCCGTCTCGTTTCCCAAATTCATATTTTGTATCAACAAGTATCAAACCACGTTGAGCAGCGATTTCCGTGCCACGTTGAAAAAGTGCGAGTGCATATTTTTCAACTAACTCATATTCATCAGGTGTCATCAAGCCTTTCTGTAAAATTTCTTCCTTTGAAATATCTTCATCATGTAAACCATGTTCTGCTTTGGTCGTTGGAGTAATAATTGGCGTTTCAAAACGTTGATTTTCTCGCATGCCATCAGGAATTTTAACACCACACAATTCGCGGGCTCCATTTTTATAGGCTCTCCAGGCACTACCGCATAAATAGCCCCGTACAATCATTTCAACTGGATAACCTTCGCAACGAAGTCCAACTGTAACCATCGGATCAGGACAAGCTAATTTCCAGTTCGGAACAATGTCAGCCGTTTCGTCCAGAAATTTTGCAGCAATCTGATTTAAAATCTGTCCTTTATAAGGAATTCCACGTGGAAGAATAACATCAAAGGCAGAAATTCGGTCGGTGGCAACCATTATTAGCAAATCATTTTTTATGGTGTAAACATCTCTCACTTTGCCATAATAAACATTTGTTTGCCCTTCAAAATGAAAATTGGTACGAATCAGTGTGTTCATATTTTTAATTTTTTAATTGCAAAAACATTGAAATTTATTTCTCTGTTTCATTATCTTCTTTTTTCGACTTTGTTTGCATCAAATTGTTTCTTTTTTCGTAAGCCTGAACGATTTCCTGAACTAATTTGTGCCTTACAATATCGTGTACATCAAAGTCAACGCGAGCAATTCCAGGAATATTTTTTAATAGTTGCAAAGCATCAATTAAGCCTGATTTTTGATCGCGTGGCAAATCAATTTGTGTGATATCACCTGTTACAATCATTTTGGTATTAATACCCATTCGGGTAAGAAACATTTTGATTTGCATGATGGTAGAATTTTGGGCTTCATCCAGAATAACTACTGCATCATTTAAAGTTCTACCACGCATAAATGCCAGCGGTGCAATTTGAATGGTGCCATCTTCCAGATACTCTTTCAATTTAAGAGGTGTAATCATGTCTTGCAAGGCATCATAAAGCGGTTGCAGGTAAGGATCAATTTTTTCTTTCATGTCACCCGGCAAAAAACCTAATTTTTCACCGGCTTCTACGGCTGGACGACTTAAAATAATTCGCTTAACTTCTTTATTTTTTAAAGAACGAACCGCTAACGCAATAGCCGTGTAAGTTTTTCCTGAACCCGCCGGTCCTATTGCAAAAAGCAAGTCATTGGTTTCAAATTCTTTTACCAGTTTTTGCTGATTTTTAGTTCGAGCTATAATAGATTTGCCACCACTCCCGTGAAGAATAAGATTTTCATATTTTACTATATCAGTAGCGACATTATCTTTTATCAGGTCAATAATATTTTTCTCTGTTAATTTATTGTTTTCAATACTGTATTGTTCCAGTTTTTGAAGGTTTAAAAACAACTTATCTGCTTCTTCTTCACTTCCCATGATCTTTATGATGTGTCCTCGTGCTACAATTTTTAAATTAGGATATAAATTCTTGATTAATTGAATGTTAACATTGTTTATTCCATAAAAAATGGTGGTGTCAACATGTGAAGAAAGTTCAAAAATAAGTTCAAACATAATTTTTATCAGCGAAACTTTTTAAAAAATGAGAAATTAATTTTTTAATTGTCTTTTGCTTTTGATATCCAATTATTTACTTCTTCAATCGTCGGATTAACAAGTTCAAGTTTATTTTTCTTGTTCCAACTGCACAGATCCTGATGTAATTTATTGGGATTAAAAACTTTTAATTGTTCTATTGTTTTTATACCAATTTTTTCCATGACGTCCAGCCACGGTTCTTTGATTCCTAAATGCAAGAATTTCTCTTTATCATCCGATTTTATTACTTTTTCAGGTTTCATTTGAGGGAAGAGTAAAACTTCTTGAATAGCTTGTTGACCAGTCAAAAGCATTACTAACCTGTCCATCCCAATCCCCAAGCCCGAAGTTGGTGGCATCCCGTATTCTAAGGCTCGTATAAAATCCATGTCAATAAACATCGCTTCTTCGTCGCCTTTTTCACTCAACCTGAGTTGTTCCTTGAATCTTTCCAATTGGTCAATCGGGTCATTCAACTCAGAATAAGCATTGGCTAGTTCTTGACCATTGACAATGAGTTCAAAACGTTCAGTTAATTCAGGATTATTGCGATGACGTTTACATAATGGGCTCATTTCTATTGGATAATCTATAATAAAAGTGGGTTGCACCAGATTAGCTTCACATTTTTCACTAAAAATTTTATCAATTAATTTTCCTTTGCCCATTGTTTCGTCCACTTCAATATCTAACTGACGGCAAACTTCCCGAAGTTGATTTTCATCCATTCCATCAATCTCGATTCCTGTATTTTCCTTAATTACATCCAGCATTTTGATGCGTTTATAAGGAGCCTTAAAATCAATAACTTTATTTTCCAAGTGAATTTCAGTACTGTTATTTACATCTAAACAAATTTTCTCAAGTAATCGTTCAGTAAATTCCATCATCCAGAAATAATCTTTATAAGCTACGTAAATTTCCATTGCTGTGAATTCCGGATTATGGGTTCGATCCATTCCTTCGTTTCTGAAATTTTTTGAAAATTCGTACACACCTTCAAAACCGCCAACTATTAATCGCTTGAGATACAATTCATCCGCTATTCTGAGATAAAGTTGCATATCAAGTGCATTGTGATAGGTTACAAATGGACGAGCAGCAGCTCCACCTGGAATAGGTTGTAAAATAGGTGTTTCTACTTCAACATAACCTTGTGCATTAAAATAATCACGCATGGATTGAAAAATTTGTGTGCGTTTCAAAAAAATATCTTTTACACCCTCGTTTACAACCAAATCTACATATCGCTGACGATAACGCTGCTCGGGATCATTAAAAGCATCATAAGCCACACCATCTTTGTATTTTACAATGGGTAACGGTCGCAGTGACTTTGAAAGGACAGTCAACTCTTGAGCATGAATAGTTATTTCGCCCATTTGCGTCCGAAAAACAAAGCCTTTTATTCCAATAAAATCACCAATGTCCAGTAGCTTTTTAAAAACAGTGTTGTACATTTCGGGTTGTTCTTCTGTGCTGATATCATCACGGGTAATATAAACCTGAATTCTTCCTTTTGCATCTTGCAATTCGATAAAGGAAGCTTTCCCCATGATTCGACGGCTCATGATCCGCCCTGCTACACAAACCTGTTTCTTTTCTTCGCTATCTTTGAATGAATTTTTTATATCAACGGAAAAAGCATTTGTTGGATACAAAGCTGCCGGATAAGGTTCGATGCCTAATTTTCTTAATTCAATTAAACTTTGACGTCTGTATTGTTCTTGGTCGCTCAGTTCAGTACTCATTTTTACGTTTCTTTCATTTTTTGCAAAATTACAAAAAAAGTGTGAAAAAAGTAGTTGAGCTTAATTAAATTAGTGATTATAAATTTCTTTTGTTCTTGTTAAATGAGATAGAGAATAACTTTATTGAGACTAAATTAATATTTTCTTCGAAATGTTGAACTGAAATTAAATTCCATTCATTATCTTTGTGTGAAAGGTCGATCTACTTTTAATGGTAATAAATCAAGGATAAATTTCACAGAGAAATCAAATGTTTGAAAATCAACAATTATTTACAACAAAAGAAGCTAGTGAATGGGCTTCAAAATTTACAGGGAAAAATGTTACTGTTTCAAATATATCTTATCTTGTTCAATATGGACGGATAAAAAAATATGGTAATAATGGAACCATCTATGTTTCAAAAGAGGAACTGGCTAATTATTATAAATCTTTTAATGGTAAACGAGAAACTTCATGGAAAGATCAACTTGGTGAAGATTTGAATTGGGCTTTATCTTTTGAGCAATATAAAGAAGCAGAAACAACAAAACATGTTCATAGATTGCATCCTTACAAAGGGAAATTTATTCCTCAATTGGTAGAATATTTTCTTGATAGCCATACTGATAATTTTAAAAAAGAGGTATATTTTAAACCAGGAGATATTGTTTTAGATCCATTTTGTGGAAGTGGCACAACTCTGGTTCAATGTAACGAATTAGGAATGCATGCTATAGGAATTGATGTTTCTTCTTTTAATGCTTTGATTAGTAATTGTAAAATCGCAAAATATGATCTTTTTGTTTTACAGAATGAAGTTAACAAAATAACTTTTGCTTTAAAAAGATTTTTATCAAAGTCAAAAACATTAGAATTTGAGGAGAAATTAAGCCAGATTTTATCCGAATTTAATAATGAGTTTTTTCCTGTTCCAGAATATAAATTCAAATTAAGAAAGGGCGAAATAGAGGAAGAAAAATACGGACATGAAAAAGAAAAAGATTTTTTATTGACTTATAATCAATTAATTAAAGAATACAATATAAAACTTCTTCAAGAAAAAAGCGAAACATTTTTAGATAAATGGTATATTCAGCCCATCAGAGAAGAAATTGAGTTTGTCTTTTCAGAAATAAAGAAAGTTCAAAATATAAACGTTAAAAAAATTTTGACAATCATTTTAAGTAGAACCATGCGAAGCTGCAGAGCTACAACACATGCTGATCTTGCGACGTTA
Source organism: Paludibacteraceae bacterium (assembly GCA_018056165.1). Lineage (GTDB taxonomy): Bacteria > Bacteroidota > Bacteroidia > Bacteroidales > Paludibacteraceae > MVYY01. Next base: position 5,751 of record JAGPGD010000046.1, read on the forward strand.
AAAGAACCTATTATTTCAACTTACTATTGTTCCAAACACGGAAAAATTTGTAAACCGCTTTTCTCAATACTGAAATGGTGGGAAAAATATTCTAAAGATACCATTAAACGAATTGATCAATTCAATAAATTAAGAACGAATAGCTTTCAATATTGCTTAACAGGTGATAGCAGAACAATAGATATAATAACTGGAATAGAAAAGATAAATCCTTCCTTTGCTCATCTTATAAAAGAACAAAAAATTAAGGGCGTTTTTTCTTCTCCCCCTTATGTTGGACTTATCGATTATCATGAACAACATGCTTATGCCTATGATTTGTTTGGCTTTGAAAGAAAAGATGACCTGGAAATAGGACCTTTATACAAAGGACAAGGTAAAGAAGCCAGAGATTCATATGTGGAAGGAATAACAGATGTTTTGAATAATTGTAAAAAATATTTGTGCAAAGATTATAATGTTTTTTTAGTTGCAAATGACAAATATAATTTATATCCAATTATCGCTGAAAAATCAGGAATGAAGATAGTCAATCAATATAAAAGACCTGTATTAAATCGTACAGAAAAAGATAAAGGAGCTTATTCCGAAATAATATTCCATTTAAAAGAACAATAATGGCTTTGACAAAAATTCAACAACAATATGTCGAAGAAGTAATTAAAAACTGTCTTCGAAATAAATTTAAACATTATCATCCCGAAAGTAACAATATGCCTTTTCATTATCGACTTTTAGGAAAAGATAAAATGGCTCTTTACTCTTTTATTCAATCTTTAAATACAACATTTGGGACCTCTATTTTTGAACCGGTTGCTGTAGCCATTGCAAAAAATAATTTTGCCAGAGCTCAATCTCAATATGTAGTGGGTAATAAAATAAGCAACGGATGTCAACAAGTCATTCAACAAATCATGAATGATTTAACATTAGGTAATAAACCTGATAAAAAAAGAGAAATAGAATTACTTAGAAAAGCTGCAACAACTGGATCTGTGAATCAGATGAGAACTGTTAAAGTTGACTTGTTTGTAGAAACAAAAGATGGAGAACAATTCCTTTTTGATTTAAAAACAGCAAAACCAAATATTAGCAATTTTAAAGATTTTAAAAGGACACTTTTAGAATGGGCAGGCATTGCTTTAACTCTTAACCCTGAAGTAAAAATAAATACCCTCATTGCCATTCCATATAATCCTTATGAGCCCAAACCCTACGAACGCTGGACAATTAAAGGTATGCTTGATGACACTTATGAATTAAAAGTTGCAGAAGAATTTTGGGACTTTTTGGGAGGTGAAAATACCTATGAAGAGTTACTTACTTGTTTTGAAAGAGCAGGTATTGAACTTAGACCCGAAATAGATAGTTATTTCTCAAAATTTAATTTAGATGAAAGTGGCGTATGATTTCAACAAATGTTTATTAAAAAAATTATCCTGTACCTTTGCAAAAAATTCTATAAACTATGGCATATATTCAATCTGTAAGAGGTTTTACTCCAAAAATTGGAGAAAATTGTTTTCTTGCACCAACGTCGGTAATTATTGGTGACGTCATAATGGGTGAGGGCTGCAGTATCTGGTTCAATGCAGTGCTTCGTGGTGATGTTAATTCCATAAGGCTTGGAAATCATGTCAATGTGCAGGATGGCTCGGTACTTCATACGTTATATCAGAAATCGACCATTGAAATTGGGAACTATGTTTCCATAGGACATAATGTAACTATTCATGGTGCAAAAATTCATGATTATGCACTGATTGGAATGGGAGCGGTGGTGCTGGATGATGCTGAAATTGGTGAAGGTGCTATTATTGCAGCAGGTGCCTTAATATTGAGTAACACAAAAGTTCCTCCTTATACGATGTGGGCTGGTGTTCCTGCTAAATTTGTAAAAAAAGTTGATCCTTCACAAACTAATGAAATGAATCGTAAGATTGCTCACAATTATTCTTTTTACGCCAGTTGGTATCAAGAAGACAACGATTCAAAAAGACAAAATGAAAATTGATCAATTCCTTTAACTGGAAAATTCAAAAAAGAAATTTTTATTGTATATTGCTTAAAGGGAAACTTTTGTCCATTCGATAATTATCATTATTCCTTTTCACTGTGCAACATTCCGTATAAGCATCGTGCTCAAAAAATAAGATTTGTTCTTTTTCTACAGCTTCTTCCAATAAAAGTTGTTTTTCTTCCATCGAAGTCACAGGATAAGTATCAAAAGCCGAAACCCAAGCTAAAGGAATGGCAGGAGCTACCGGAATAACATCTCCAACATAAATCAAAGTCTTGTTATTATACTGAATATAACTAGCTAATTGACCAACTGTATGTCCATTAAAAATTCTAATTTCAATTTCAGGACAAAATTGAAAATTATTCTCAACAAATTGTAGTTTGCCAGCTTCATTTATCGGCTGTATATTTTCCAGAAAATAGGAATCACCTTCACGGACATTGGGATGTAAAAAATTTTCCCATTGCGTCTTTCCAACCCAGTGAGTAGCGTTAGGGAAGGTCATCATTATTTCCGTTCGATTTTGATTATAGTAAGTACAACTACCGCAATGGTCAAAGTGCAGATGGGTAAGAATGACATCGGTAACCTCTTTGCAGCTGTATCCTAATTGATTTAATTCTTTTTCAAAGTTAATAATCTCTTTGAAATCATAATATTTTAAATAATCTAACTGCTTTTCACCTGTTCCGCTGTCAATAATGATGAGTTTGTTCCCTGTGTCAATGAGTAAACAACGCATGGCAAGAGTACAAAAATTTTCTTCATTGCAAGGATAACGTTTTTGCCATACTTTTTTAGGTACTACGCCAAAAATAGCTCCTCCGTCACAATGAAAAGTACCTGCTTCTATTTTGTAGATTTTCATAACCATTGCGATTTTTCATTTCGTAATTTCTTACTACTTTTGTAAGTTGATAATAATCTACAAAGTTAAAAAATAGTTTGAATTATTGATTCATCAGCATGCAACGAGTTCATTTTATAGCCATTGGTGGTGCAGCGATGCACAATTTAGCTATTGCTTTGAGTAAAAAGCCTGATTATTTTGTTACTGGTTCAGACGATGAAATATTTGATCCATCTCTATCTCATCTGAAAGAACATGGATTATTGCCTGAACAATTAGGATGGTTTCCTGAACGAATTCACAAAGGATTAAGTGCTGTTATCGTTGGGATGCATGCCAAAGCCGATAATCCTGAATTATTACGAGCAAAGGAATTGGGATTAAAAATATATTCTTTCCCCGAATATTTGTATTATCAAACACGTAGCAAAACACGAATTGTAGTAGGCGGAAGTCATGGTAAAACTACTACTACAGCTATGATTTTATATGTTCTTCAAAAATTGAAGATTAATGCCGATTATATGGTAGGAGCTCAAATTGAAGGCTTTGATAATATGGTAAAATTATCCTACGAATCACGCATTGCTGTTTTCGAAGGTGACGAATATTCTACATCTCCACTGGATCCACGACCTAAATTTCATTTATATCAACCTCATATAGCTGTATTGACGGGTATAGCTTGGGATCATGTCAATGTGTTTCCAACTTTTGAAGAATATGTAGAACAATTTAAAAAATTTACTGATCTTATTGAATTTCAAGGAAGATTAATTTATTTTGAAGGGGATGACAATCTGAATAAAATAGTTCAGCACTTAAGACCTGATATAGTAACATTTCCCTATAATACCCCACCTTATGAAGTTAGAGATGGTATCACTTATTTAATAACCAAAAAACGTGAAGTTCCTTTAAAAATTTTTGGCGAACATAATTTGCAGAATTTAACTGCTGCCCGAATTGCTTGCCATCAAATAGGAGTAAATGACGAGGATTTCTATACAATAATTTCTGACTTTACTGGGGCATCCAATCGTTTACAAAAAATAGCAGAAAAAAATAATACTGTCGTTTTCAAGGATTTTGCTCACTCACCTTCTAAACTGAAAGCTACCATTAAAGCTGTAAGACAGCAATATCCTGATAAAAAGTTAATTGCTTGTATGGAGTTGCATACTTTCAGCAGTCTAACCGAAGATTTTTTACCTCAATACTATGGAAGTATGAGTGAAGCAGATATTGCACTGGTATATTATGATCCAGAAGTTATCAAGCAAAAACAGTTACAGGAATTTTCTCCAACTGATGTGAAAAATGCTTTCGGAGAAAAAGTAGAAGCTTTTAACCGGAAAGAAGATTTGCTGGAAAAATTGCATGAATTGAATTATGAGAATACAGTCGTTCTGTTTATGTCTTCAGGAAATTTTTCTGGTATAAATTTAGAAGAATTAACAAATAAGCTGATTAAAAATCAATGATTTACTTCATTTAAAAATAAGATGTAGAAAAGATTATGACTGAAAAACAACGATTGCTGGATCAACGCTATATGCGAATGGCTCGTATCTGGGCTGAAAATTCATACTGCAAAAGAAGACAGGTAGGAGCTTTGTTGGTAAAAAATAAAATGATCATTTCTGATGGTTATAATGGAACTCCATCGGGTTTTGAAAATGATTGTGAAGACGAAGAAAACAATTCAAAACCGTATGTTCTTCATGCCGAAGCAAATGCTATTACAAAAGTTGCCCGTTCCCATAACAGTAGCGAAGGAGCAACACTTTATGTAACTGCCTCACCCTGTATGGAATGTGCAAAATTGATTATCCAGGCAGGCATCAAACGAGTAGTTTATGGAGAACAATATCGAATTACCGATGGCATTGAACTACTTAAACGGGCAGGAATTGAGGTAGTGTTTATTGACATATAATTTTCTCAGAAATTCTTAATAAATATTTTTTAAATTTCTGATAACTAACAATTTAATGAAAATAATAAAGTAACTATATATGAACAAAAATAAATTATTAGCGCCTTTTATAGTTTTTGTAGCAATAATTTGTGGTTTGCTTTTAGGAAATATTTTAGCAAGAAGAGCTTCTAATTTATCAGTTGATACTTTGTTCTCTGCAATAAAACCACATTCAAAAATTGATGAATTGTTTTCCATTATTGATTCAAAATATGTGGATACACTGGACATGCATCAGTTAACAGAAGCAACGATGGTTGACATTGTTTCAAAACTGGATCCACATTCCGTATATATTTCTGCCGAAGATGTTTCAGATGTTAATAGTGAGCTCGAAGGGCATTTCAGTGGAATTGGTGTACAATTTAATATTCAGAATGATACGATTATGATTATTTCTGTTATTAGCGGCGGACCTTCTGAAAAAGCAGGTTTATTGGCAGGCGACAGAATAGTAGAAGTGAACGATACACTTTTTGTTGGAAAGAATATCACCAATGAAAAAGTTATGAAGAAACTACGTGGTCCCGCTGGTACAAAAGTAAAAGTCGGCGTTCGTCGTTATGGAACACCAGAAATCCTTCATTATGAGATAATAAGAGGTGAGATACCTGTCAATTCGGTAGATATTGGTTACATGATTCAGCCTCAAATTGGTTTTATTCGGGTAAGTAAATTTGCTGAAACTACATATACGGAATTTTTAAATACTATTGCCAGTTTAAAGCGACAAGGAGCTAAAAAATTTATTGTGGACTTACGTGAAAATAGTGGCGGTTACATGGATCAAACTATTCAAATGGTTAATGAATTTCTGCCTGCCAACAGATTAATCGTTTATGCACAAGGGAGAGCTTATAAACGTTTTGAAGCATTCTCGGATGGTAAAGGTAGTTGTATTCATGAGCCATTAGTAGTATTAATCAATGAATTTTCAGCTTCAGCCAGTGAAATTTTTGCTGGTGCCATTCAAGATAATGATAGAGGAACAATTGTAGGAAGACGTTCTTTTGGTAAAGGACTTGTACAGCAACAATTTACTCTTTCGGATGGTTCTGCTGTTCGTTTAACAGTGGCAAGATATTATACTCCTTCTGGGCGTTGTATACAGAAACCTTATGAATTAGGAAAGGTTGACCAATATGAGAAAGATTTTTTAAATCGCCTTATTCATCCAGATATTAATTATTCAGACAGTACTCAAAAAATAGACAGTTTGAAATACAAAACTGTTGGTGGTAGAATTGTTTACGGTGGTGGTGGTATCATGCCTGATGTTTACGTGCCATTGGATACTACTGGCTATACGCCTTATCTAAATAAAGTGATTAATTACGGATATCTTTATCAGTATGCCTTTTTATATACAGATCAGAATCGCGGAAAATTATCAGCCTTCAAAAATTGGCAACAAATGGAAAAATATTTGGATAGTCAGCCACTTTTAGAAAATTTTATTCATTTTGCTCTTATGAAGGGTGTTCCTGCCAATAAAAAAGAAATTAATATCTCAAAAGATATTATCTTAACACAATTAAAAGCTTACATTTCAAGGAACATTCTAGGAGATGAAGGTTTTTATCCTTTGCTATATAAAAATGATAAAACAGTCGAGAAAGCTCTTGAAGTATTAAGCAGGCAATAAATTTTAAAGAAATTTTGTTCTTTTATTCAAAAAGAATATCCAAAAAAGTGTGCAATAATTCTTGGTATGTTATTGTGTACAATGATTTTTTTGTTGTTTTTATATAAAGTTTAAAAATTGATTGCACAAATGGTTATTCTTTTTAATCAAGATCTGCATATAATATTTCGAAAGGTTTTATCCCTTTCAAAAAAATTCGTGTATTTACAAATTAGAATTTATATAATAATTTACTTTACATTATCAATTTATCTTGAAGAAAATTGAGAGTAAAAGAAAATATTAATCCCAATGAAAATATAATCATTTAAATACACTACTTTTTCAAAACAAGACCAAAAATTAAGTTTATACTTAACAGTTGTTGGGACTTCGAAATTCCATCCAATTCAGAATTCCCCATTCAAATGGGACACCCTATGCAATATTTGTTTAATTTAGAAAAAGGTCGAATTTTGCAAGAATATCAAATCATTTATATTACACAAAGATATGGTGTTTTTCAAAACAAACACAAAGTATATAGAATCTATCCTGGTAGTGTTATTATTTTATTTCCAGAAGAGTGGCATCGTTACAGACCATTAAAAACACTGGATGAAAAAGTCTCTACATCGGACTTGATGGTTATCTTCTCTTCTGTAACTTCTTGATATGCTAATACTAATTCGTTCGTTTCACCCGCTTTTAACGGATTTTCCTTTCTGAAAAGTTGTAATTTATTTATAATAAGTTGGATATTATTCACTTACATGATTTGCCTAAAAAAATTTCTTGCTTACAAATTATGTGGTAGCTTAATGTTCAATTTATCTAAAATGTATTGTTGATCTTTATTTAATATTTTAGGTAATTGTTTGAGGGTTCTATCCTCAAATTGATATTCA
>JAGPGD010000100.1 GCA_018056165.1 Paludibacteraceae bacterium
GTCATGGGGAAACGAATATTCGCTCAAATTATATTGATATAATGTTCAAAGCATTAGGCTGGGACATGAAAAGTCATTATGAAGTCGTTCGAGAGTTTTCTCAAAGAGATAAATCAACTGATGGCGGAACAAAAAAAGTAGACTATGCTTTTAAAATTAATGGCAAATTAAAATTCTTTATTGAAGCAAAAGAAGCGAGTGTCGATTTAGAAAATGACAAATCAGCTATTTTTCAGGCGAAAAGATATGCTTATTCTTCAAACGGAAAAGCCCCTATTGTCATTTTAACTGACTTTGAAGAATTTCGTGTATTTAATGTAATAAAAGCCCCTTTAATGGACAATACAGACAGGGAATTGTTAAAATCTCATACGATGAGATATACTGATTATCTTGAAAAATGGGACATTCTCTGGGATACTTTTTCCCGAGAAGCTGTTGAAAAAGGAAGCCTTGATCAACTCAGGGGGAAAATTGATAAGAATACCAAAACAATGGATGTTGATTTTCTTGAGCAAATAACTAACTGGCGTGAATTACTTGCTAAAAATATTGCAATTAGAAATGAAAATCTAAATGTTGATGAAATAAATGAAGCAGTTCAAAGAATATTAGACCGTCTTGTTTTTATTCGCAATCTTGAAGATAGAGAAATTGAACCAGAGAACACTCTCCTCGATAAAACGAAAAAAAATGAAAACATTTATAAGTCACTAATTCCAATATTTAATTCATTAAATACAACCTATAATGGTCTTTTATTTAAAAAGCATTTTTCAGAAGATATAATGATCGATGATAAAACGATTAAAGACATCATCCGCGAAATGTGTTATCCTGTTTCCCCATTCCAGTTCGATGTTATAGAACCTGAAATACTTGGTCGTATTTATGAAAAGTTTCTAGGTTCTAAAATTGAGTTGTATGGACAACATAAGGCAAGAATTACTGAAAAAATTGAGGTTAGAAAAGCTGGTGGTGTTTATTATACTCCTGAATACATTGTTGAATATATAGTTCAAAATACTGTCGCTAAAAAGATAGAAGGTCTTTCGCCAAGTGAAATAAAAGAAATTAAAATTGTAGATCCTGCTTGTGGTTCTGGAAGTTTTTTAATCGGTGCATACGGTTATCTCCTTGATTATCATCAGAAATGGTATACTGAAAATCAAAAAGATAAAATGTACCAAGCTGACTGGTATAAAACAAAAGACGGAGAAATTAAAGTTTGTCTAGAAAAACGCGGGGATATACTAATAAACAATATTTTTGGCGTTGATATTGATAAAGAAGCAACAGAAGTATCAATAATGAGTCTCTATCTGAAAATGCTTGATGGTGGGTTTGATAAAGGAGAAAAAGACTTATTTTTTGTAAAAGGTTCTATTTTGCCTGATATGTTAAAAAATATAAGATGCGGGAACAGTTTAATTACAACTGATTACTTCAGTGATAAATTAGATTTCAATGTTCAAGAGATGAAGGAAATCAAACCCTTTGATTGGAATAAAATGTATGAAGATGTTTTTACAAAAAATGGGTTTGATTGTGTAATTGGCAACCCACCCTATGGTGCAGATTTATTACCAATAACTCGCGATTATTTAAGAAATAAATACCCTTCTTACGATAAAGATTTAAACAGTTTTGTTTTATTTGTAGAAATGTCTCTTAAAATACTAAAAAAAGGAGGGATGTTTTCCTTCATTATTCCAAAGAATATCATCAAAACTGATGATTATGAAAACATACGAAAAAACATTTTAAAGAATTATAATATCAATTATATATATGATTGTAAAAATTGTTTTGAGAAAGTAACAACAGAAATGATTATATTAGTCTGCTCAAAAGGTAGAACAGAAGATTCTATATTGAAATATATTGACTGCGATCAAGTAGGCAACATATTAGCTCAAAAAGAAATTAACCAAAGTATTTTTGATGTACTCGCTAAAAATAGATTCAATATTTGTTTGAATAAAAATAATTTTGATATAATATCAAAAATGGAATTAAATTGTTCAAGGCTAGGGAATTTGATAAAAATATATCGGGGTGTTGAAACAGGAAAAAAAGATGATTTTATTACTCTTGAAAAACCGAATTCAACATATAAAGAAATAATTACAGGTTCAGATTTAGAAAGGTATTTGATTCGGAGAGTTCGATATATCGTATATAATACAAAGAAAATAAATTTCAAAGATGAATCGATGTATAATCAACCCAAAATTCTTATACGAAAAATTGCAGATAGAATTTATGCAACATATGATGAAAGTAATATTTACACAACTCAAGGAGTTTATATTTTAAATGGAGATTACTTGAAATTGTTGCTAGGCATAATTAATTCTAAATTGTTACATTTTTATTATGAGATTATTTTTAATATGGGTGCTCATTTGACAACAAATGTTACAATAGAAAATATTAAATACTTACCTATAATTTTTAACCCAACTTCTAGCATTTCTATTGCAATAAATAATCTTGTTGATCAAATATTGGCAACAAAAGTTGATTTAACAAATTCTAAAAGTGAATCAGATATGAGTATCTATGAACAAAAAATTAATCTTTTAGATAACAAGATTAATGAATTAGTTTATCAGCTTTATAATTTAACTGATGATGAAATAAAAATAGTTGAAGCTCAATAACCGCCTCAGCGCGTCCGTGCGCTGCGGCGAAAGAGGGGCGGGGTTAAGACAAATGCATAAAGAGGCGCGGTTCATCGCACAACAGCGGCTAAACGCTGCGCCGGAGTACCGGCTTGGGCTGCGCCACATTTGCCTACGCGAGTACGCTACGGCAAACGTCGTTTAGCCGCGGGACG
>JAGPGD010000101.1 GCA_018056165.1 Paludibacteraceae bacterium
CATTTAGTTCTATCAAAGTCCTTTTAAGTTTTCCAGTATTATTAGAAATAAGCTCATTTATATTTTTATCTGTCACCTTACCTTTATCTTTTGCTTCGATTCTGTAAGAATTTAAGATTCGTTTTGCGATGAATCCACCACCACGTGCTGGAGAATCTATTTGCAAAATTTTCTTTTCTATACTTCTGAATGAAAGTCCGTCAATTAAATAGGCTTTAATGATTGATAAATCTTCATTTGAGTACTTATCATTTGTCGCGATGTATTTTGGGGATTCTGTTTTTTTCGTTGATTTTAATTTTTCCCCTTCTGAATCTTTTGAATTTTTATGACCTAATCCATATTCCAGATTGAATCTATAATTATGATAATCTAAAGTCTCAATCTTTTTTGACATTATTAAATCTTCATATTCAGTCAAAATATCTTTATATCGGGAATAAACTGTTTCTCTCATAAAAGAGATTAACTCAGGAGATTCACCAATATCCATGTTCGATAATTTTGTTTTTGGAACTAGAAAATAATTTATTGGATGCACTAATCTTAAAAAATGAGCAATTGTAATTTTTCTTAATTCATTTGTGTTTGTTTTTTCAATGAATCTAGAAGGATAATCATTACCATGATTTTTTTTCCAGTCGTTTTGATTTCCTCTCGGGAATAGTTCCTTACTAATTTTTTTATAATCGAAATTATAATCATTCTGGTTAACCGAATATAAGTGAGCCAATTTCCATCCAGCTGTATTGATGCTAACAGTTTTACCTTTTGGAAATGCTTGAAAAGGTTCTTCTTCACTTGTTTTCATAAAACCATAAGGAAATTTTCTTGATTTAATATGTTCGTTGAAATCATCAAAAGCGGGCGTGTAATTATGTAATGCCATTAAGAAGAAATAGTGTGCAAAAAAATTATCACAGAATACATATTTTAATCCGCTTGAATATTCTGTTAAAAATCCTCTTCTAAGCAATGTCCAATCTTTGTTTGGTGCACTTGCGTATCTGCGAATGAAAAAGATTGCGTCTTCTTGTTGGATGTATTTTAGTAGCAATACATGCCAGTTTTCAACGGTTTCTTTTTTAGGCAAGTAATTTTCAATCAAACTTTCGTACAAATCATTAATAGAGTTGACTTTTCCATGAGGCAACTTTGGTACATCAAATTCATTTATATTATCTAAAAAGTATTCGAGTTTCATCAATTAATTGTCAATTCATTTTTGGTTTTTAAAATTGCCACTAACGACTGAGGCTATGGGCATTGGCGGTTTGCGGGCGAATCTCCTTTCAAACCGTTAGATGGCTGATGCGGGAAACGAACCTTGCGGAATGTGTGTCACCTGACATTAATGCTACACAATGTTAGTAAACGTGCATTTTTTACAATTGATAAAGTGATTCATTGCTAAAAGTAAACAAATCATTTTGCTTAATAGTATCCTTTATTTTATCAATTTTAGTTTTCTTATTCAAATCTTTTATCTCATTTCTTAACCTTAAGTAAGTATCAGTAAAATCAATTTTTACAGAATCAACGTAGAACTTAATTTTAGTAATATCCAGAATTGATTTTATCTTAACAATTTCATTTATAAATGAATCGCTTAATAAATCCGTATAGAAGATCTGATAAGTCACTATGCAATTATCCTTATTCAATGAACATGCTGAAGCTACTCTATGCAATAATTGATATTCAATATAGCTAAACTGCTCAATTGCTAAATCCTTACCAATATATTTGGAAATAATATTTATCCAATGCTGTTGAACTTCGTTTTTTCTTTTAGATTTCTGATTTATGCAATAATCGCCAATTTTCTCAGTCCACTTACTCTCAATCGCAATATTCGTTTTATCAGATATTAGCATTATATCAGTATATGACGAAGTCGCATTTTTAATTGATTTGACTGGAAACTCAAAGCATATATTATAATCATCAGCAACAATATCCGTCAATATTTTATTACTCAAGTTTTTCCAGTAATCAATGGTCGGAATTATCGAACATGTAAGTTTAGAAAAATGCTCATTATTTCCAAGTTCTATAACTTGTTCAATAGTCATTCCTAATGGATTTCCTAAGAAATATTTCATGGTTGCACGTCTTTTTTGCATTGTACACAACACAACATTTTATTTACGCAATAAATATACAACTTTTGTAAATACAAAATATCAAACCTGCGTAAATTATTTTACTCATATTCTGAATACTTGCGGATAAAAGACCATATATCAACCGAATAAGATAATTTTTTGTTATAAAAAAGCCGCATTTACGAATGTTTTATTAATTTTACCGTTGTTGATTTTGAAAAAATGGACATCGAAAATTTAATATCAGTTTTTGAGCGGAAACTTACGCTTCAAAGGTACAGCGCCGGTTCCATCAAAAATTACAGCATTTTCGGTGAGGAGTTTCCTTCAAGTGGCGGAAAAGCGCTTTGATCAATCCGACGAATTAAATGAAAATGAAATTGAAAAATACGTTTACCGGAAAATAAGGAAAGACCATATTAGCAGTTCCTATCAGCGGTTTGCAAATGTGTTGTTTTGTGCGTGGACAATTTTCATTTTTCTTTTTCTGTCTTTATGAAGCAAATTGTCCGCCGACACGAAATTATATGCAGGGCTACATTGCTTGAATAACCACTGAAACCGTTATTGGCTATATTGTGTGTTGTGGCGTAGAGCATTTTTATAATTTATTAAACCATTCTGTTTTTACTTTTGCAATTTCAATAATTTCAGTCTCTACTCCAAGTCCAAAGTCTTTAAGTTTATCACA
>JAGPGD010000013.1 GCA_018056165.1 Paludibacteraceae bacterium
CTCTAACGCTCTTTGGAGGTTTCGCCATCGGCTGTTTGGCGTTCCTCCGAGATGTTTTGCATGATTTTTTAAAAAATCATGCAAAACATCTCTGCTAAATTCGCACTTCTATGTTGAACTTAGCAAAATAGACAAGTTCCTTCTTAAAAACTTGATTTTTTCAAAAAGAGGAAAAAATGAGATTTTTTGAAGAGAAGTATTAAATTTTTTGTTGTTTCCGATATTTTACAATAATTTGTAATATAAAATTGAGCATTGATAATTTCTTCTGTTTGAGGATAGGCTACTATTAAGTTGTCGAATTTTGTGACTCAATTGAAAATCCATATCTTCCTCGTGCTTCTTGCAACCCACTTAAAATAAACTCTATGTTGTTTTCCTCTCCAAATCCTTGATTTTCAAAGCTATTATAAGTTCCATTGGCATAGGCTTTTTCTATTGAGTCAGTGAGTATCTACCGGCTTATTTCAACACTTTCTTTGAAAAACTCATTGTCAAGCCGTAAAAGCCACCTCAACCTGGTTTAGGATAAAGCATTTAATGACTCAGCTATTCCATTGTTTTCAAAATAAAGAAAGTTGAAAATTTCTTCATTTCACGCATCACAACTTTCTTATCGACTGATTTCAATAATTCAATATCTTTGCAAAATAAATAGCCTCCTTCTCCGTTGTTTAACTTACTACTTTATAAAAAACATGGCAAATAGAATTGAAGAGGAGATAAAAAAAACTGTAAAGATTTTACAGGAGGGAGGAGTCATCTTGTATCCTACTGATACGATATGGGGATTGGGTTGTGATGCTACTAATGAAAAGGCAGTGACACGTATTTATGAAATCAAAAAAAGAACTGATACAAAAGCTATGCTTGTACTTGTTGATGATGCTTCAAAAATCTTAAATTATGTCGAGGAAGTTCCTGAAATGGCTTGGCAACTTGTTGAATTGACCACTAAACCTCTTACCATTATTTATCCGAAGGCAAAAAACCTGTCATACAATCTCATTGCTGAAGATGGAAGCATTGGTATCAGAGTCACCGATGAAGAATTTTCAAAAAAATTATGTGCTCAATTTGGGAAACCCATTGTCTCCACTTCAGCCAACATTAGTGGTAAAGCAACTCCTTTGAATTTTTCTGAAATTAGTGACGAAATAAAATCGGCTGTAGATTATATTGTTAAATACCGTCAAAAAGAGACTTTAGAACCAAAACCCTCTTCAATTATTAAAATTGAAAAAGGAAATATTATTCAAATCATTCGTCAATAATTTTTTTGAATTTTTTCAAGCAAACAAGCTGTTTTTGAAGTAAAAATAAAAAATTATCAACTCATATTGATTGAATATCGTGAACAAAAAGAAGTTACTTTTAACCTACCTTTTTTTTGATGTGCTTGCTTCTTTGATAGTATGGATTTTATTCATGCTATTCCGAAAAATTGTGAATGATTCAGCGATATTTGAAAATGTCCAAATTTTTTTCCCAAATTTCAATTATTTTTCCAGCTTAGTTCTGTTCCCTTTTTGTTGTATTATAGTGCACTATCTATCAGGATTTTACCTGTATCCTGAAAAAATGACCGGTATTAAAATCTTTTTTTCAACTTTTGCCGCCTCGATTGTTATCTCTATCACCATTTTTTTTGTTCTACTGCTCGATGATATTGTGGTTTCCTATAAATATTACTATTATTCTCTGTTGGTTTTGTTCGGATTGCTTTTTGTTTTTACCTATTTTCCACGATTGATGATTTACTTAAATGTTCAGAAAAATTATAAAACAAAACGCTGGACTATCCCTACTTTAATAATTGGCACGGGACAAAATGCAAAAAAACTGGCTGACGAATTGGTAAAAAGAAATCAAAAAAACACTTTGGTAGGATTTATCAATGTTGATCATGAAGTGAGTGTACCTAAAGAAAAAATATTGGGAAATCTCCGAAACATTAGAAATATTATTGAAGAAAACCATATACAGGAAACTATCATTGCTCTGGAAAACGCAAGTGAACAACAATTGTTTTCTATCATTAATCTTTTGTACCAATATAATGTTGATATAAAATTTACGCCACGATTATATGAAATTCTGACTGGAAGTGCAAAAATAAAGGACTTAAACGTTAGTCCGCTGGTAAATATTACGGATATTAATATGCCAGATTGGGAACAAAGTGTAAAAAGAGTTTTCGATATTGTGTTTTCTCTTTTTTCGCTGATTATTCTTTTTCCTGTTATGCTTTTTTTTATGATATGGATAAAACTTGATTCAAAAGGTCCGATATTTTACTTACAAGAACGTATAGGGAGATACGGACGACCTTTCAAAATTATTAAATTCCGAACTATGTACGAAGGAGCAGAAAATGGTGTTCCACAACTGAGTAATCCGAATGATTCACGGGTAACGCGAGTAGGGAAAATTTTGCGTCGTTATCGTATTGATGAAATACCTCAATTTATCAATGTTCTATTAGGTGATATGAGTATTGTCGGTCCAAGACCTGAACGCCGTTACTACATTCAGCAAATTATTCAGGAAGCCCCTTATTATTGTCTTTTATACAAAATTCGCCCTGGACTTACTTCCTGGGGACCAATTCGCATTGGTTATTCCGACACGATCGAAAAAATGATCGAACGGTTAAATTATGATATTATTTACATGGATAACATGTCACTGATTACCGATTTACGAATATTACTAATGACTATAAAAATCATTTTTAAAGGATCAGGTGTCTGATACAAGTTGCGTTTTACAACGGATCTTCCTTCCAGAATCTTGAAAAGCTATTATAAAAATCGCTACCAATGGAGGAAAATGTGATTTTTAGTTTTTCTTTTGTACGCAATTATGTATAGAAAGGAAAATTCATTAAAAATAGACAAATTTTAAACAATTTACCACATAAATTATTAACAATCAACTTATTAAATTGTTAACAACTACTCATTTTTAAAATTTTTTATACGGCGACTTTGTAATATTCTGATAATTCTTTGGATTTAAATAAAATATTTTGTATTTTTGCATCGAATTATTGAATTGTGGAGGGGACTTAAAAAGTCCCCTCATTTATTAAATGAATATGCTGAAAGGAAATGATAAGCGAAAAAACCATTCATCAACTGGCAGAAAAATTTACTGAAAATAAGGATTTTTACATAGTAGAGTTGAAAGTTAATCCAGATAATCAAATCTTAATAAAGTTCGATTCTTTCAATGGTGTCACTATTGATGATTGTGTCAGTCTCAGTGAATTCATCGAATCGAATCTCGACCGTGAAATAGAAGATTATGAATTAGAAGTCAGTTCACCTGGCTTAACTGAGCCATTTAAGGTTTTACAACAATATGAAAAAAATATTGGGAACGAAGTAGAAGTACTGACTAAAGGAGGAAATAAATTTTCAGGAAAACTCTTGAACGCAACCAATAATGAATTTGTTGTACAGATTAAAAAAATGAAAAAACTCGAAAATTCCAAAAGAAAAACAATGGTAACTGAAAATGTTATTTTTCATTATGATGAAATAAAAACAACCAAATATATTTTAAGATTTAAATAACACCATGGCCAAAAGAGAAACACTTAATTTAATTGATAGCTTTTCAGAATTCAAAGACCTGAAAAATATAGACAGAAGCACACTAATCAGTGTAGTTGAAGAATCGTTCCGAAATATTATTGCAAAAAAATACGGTACGGACGAAAATTTTGATGTGATCATTAATCCTGATAAAGGTGATTTTGAAATTTACCGAAATCGTACTATTGTAGCTGATGAAAATTTTCAGGATCCGAATCTTGAAATTCCGCTCAGCGAAGCTCAAAAAATTGATGAAGATTATGAAATTGGTGAAGAAGTCACCGATACTGTTGATTTTATGGATTTCGGACGAAGAGCTATTTTGACATTAAAACAAACATTATCCTCTAAAATTTCTGATTTACATAAAGAGAATATTTATATCAAATACAAAGAGAAAGTTGGACAAATAGTCACCGCAGAGCTTTATCAAATCTGGAAAAATGAAATGTTACTTCTCGACGAGGAAGGGAATGAACTTTACTTGCCAAAGTCCGAACAAATTCCAACTGACTTTTACCGCAAGGGAGATATGGTACGCGCCGTGGTGGCAATGGTTGAAAATAGGAACAATATTCCTCGTATCACCCTCTCGCGTGTATCACCCGTTTTTTTAGAACGTTTATTTGAATTAGAGATTCCTGAAATTCACGATGGGTTGATTACTATCAAAAAAATTGCCAGAATCCCAGGTGAGCGAGCAAAAGTAGCAGTAGAATCTTACGATGATAGAATTGACCCTGTGGGTGCATGTGTAGGAATAAAAGGATCGCGTATTCACGGCATTGTTCGGGAACTTCGGAACGAAAATATTGATGTGATAAATTATACGAACAACATCAGCTTATTTATCGCCAGATCATTAAGTCCAGCAAAAATATCTTCTATCAGAATAAATGAAGAAGAGAAAAAAGCTGAAATTTATTTAAAGCCAGAAGAAATTTCACAGGCAATCGGTAAAGGTGGATTGAACATTAAACTTGCTAGTATGTTGACAGGTTATACACTCGATGTTTTCCGTGAACTGGATGAGGCAGAAACAGAAGACATTTATCTGGACGAATTCAGTGATGAAATTGACGAGTGGGTAATTGATGTTTTAAAGTCAATTGGCTGCGATACTGCTAAAAGTGTTTTGTCTATTTCACGTGACGATTTGATTCACAGAACTGATTTAGAAGAGGAAACGGTTGATAATGTACTGGCTGTATTGAGAGCTGAATTCGAAGAAGAAGAAAAATAAGAATTCTATTTTTTAACAAAATAATTCGGCAGAATCATTATAAAAAATTTTAAAAACAAAGAAATAAAATATGCCCATAAGATTAAGCAAAGCTTGTAAAGATTTGAATGTAGGCATGAATACTGCCATTGATTTTTTAGCAAAAAAAGGTCATAAATTGACAGCTGATCCAAATGTGAAACTCACGGATGAGATGTTTCTTTTACTTGCTAAAGAATTTAACAAGGACATGGCCTTGAAAATCGAGTCAGAACGAATCAGTCAGGAACGACAGTTAAAAGAAAAACAAGAAACGGTCGCCTTGGATGATTTTATTCATCATAAACCAGCCGAAAAAGAAATTGAAACGATTCCTACAACCATTCCTGCTGATCAAGTGCCTCATTTAAAGTCCGTAGGCTATATTGATTTGGAAGAACAAATAAAAAAATCAAAAGAAAAAAAGGAAGAAGTTATTTCACAAACTTCAGCTAAAGAAAAAGAGCTCACAACAAAACAAAAAATTCAACTTAAAGAAGAAAAACTACCGGAAACTATTATTCCGGAAAAAGAAAAAGTTACTAATATTGAAACAACTGTTTCACCAAAAATTGAATTAGAAGAAATAAAAAAAGAAAAAACAACTGTTGAAAAAAAAGAGAAAATTCTTGTAGCCGAAGTGGAAGAAAAAGAAAAAACTGTTGAGCCTAAAAAAATATCTTCCAAAATAAAAGCTGAATCTGCAGAAAAAGTTGAAAAACAACAAATCAGTCATGAAGTTGAAGAAAAAAATCTCATTGGAAGAGAAGAAATATTCACTGCTAAAATAGAAGAAACTGCTGAGAATGAAGAAGAAAATGAAATTTTCGAAATTGCTCATCCTATTTTAGATACAAACTTAACCGTAATAGGAACGATTGATCTGGATGCCATCAATCAAAGTACCCGTCCCAAATCAAAATCTAAGGAACAAAAAAAGAAAGAATATGCTGAAAAAAATAGGTTGCTGAATGAATCGAAAAAGTTTGCTCCTTCAAAAAGTAAAAAAATAATTAAGTTATCCGAAGAAGAAACTGATGAAGTAGAACTGGATGAATTTAAAGAACAACATAAAAAGAAACGTGCTCGTTTTACAAAACAAAAAGTAGATATAGCTAAAATTTTCCCCAATGGCACTTCTATTTCAACATTAGAACCTCCTAAAAAAGTGGTTTCACCAAAAGTTGGCAAGGGAAAACTTAAAAAAACAATAAAACCTGCCATTTCGGAAGAAGAAGTTCAGAAGCAAATCAAGGAGACGTTAGCCAGACTTTCAGCGGCTTCCAGCAAAAAAGGCAAAAGTGCCAAATATCGAAGAGATAAACGTGAAATGCTAAATGCCCGTCAACAGGAACTTGCTCAACTGGAACAAGAAGAAGAAAAAGTTTTGAAATTAACGGAATTCGTCACTGTTAACGAACTGGCAAATTTGATGGATGTGTCTGTGAATGATGTTATCGCAACCTGTATGAACATTGGAATGATTGTTTCCATTAATCAACGACTGGATGCAGAAACCATTAATATACTTGCTGATGAATTTGGTTATAAAGTTCAATATATTAGTCAGGATATATTAGAGTCTGTTCTTGAAGAGGAACCAGATAGGGAAGAAGATTTGCAACCACGTCCACCTATTGTTACAGTCATGGGACACGTGGATCACGGAAAAACTTCTTTACTTGATTACATCAGGAAAACCAATGTAATCGCTGGTGAAGCCGGAGGAATCACCCAACATATTGGTGCTTATAATGTGATGCTCGATAACGGACAACGAATCACCTTCCTCGATACGCCTGGACACGAAGCTTTTACAGCCATGCGTGCACGTGGTGCACAAGTTACTGATATCGCCATAATTATTATTGCTGCTGATGATAATGTGATGCCACAAACGGTAGAAGCTATTAATCATGCTGCGGCTGCTAATGTACCTATCGTTTTTGCCATTAATAAAATTGATAAACCAGGAGTTAATCCAGAAAAGATTAAAGAAGAATTGGCAAATATGAATTATCTGGTAGAAGAATGGGGAGGAAAATACCAATCACAAGATATTTCAGCAAAAACAGGAATTGGTGTTCCTGAATTGCTGGAAAAAGTTCTGTTGGAAGCTGAATTACTTGATTTAAAGGCAAATCCAAAAAAACGTGCTTCTGGTTCTGTGATTGAATCTTCGCTCGACAAAGGTCGCGGTTATGTTGCCACTGTTTTGGTACAAAATGGAACGCTTCATCAAGGAGATATTGTGTTGGCTGGTATTCATTATGGAAAAGTGAAAGCCATGTTCAATGAACGAAATCAACACATTACCGAAGCTAAACCTTCTGAACCAGCTTTGATTTTAGGATTAAATGGTGCTCCTCAGGCAGGTGATAACTTTATTGTTATGCCCTCAGAACATGAAGCACGTGAAATTGCTACAAAACGTGAGCAGTTGCAAAGAGAACAAACAATCCGAACTAAAAAACATTTTACATTGGATGATTTAGGAAGAAGAATTGCACTGGGCAACTTTAAAGAACTGAATATTATTGTGAAAGCTGATGTAGATGGTTCAGTAGAAGCCCTGTCAGATTCTTTGCTTAAATTATCGAGCGATAAAATTCAGGTAAACATAATCCATAAGGCTGTTGGAGCAATTTCTGATTCAGATGTGTTGCTTGCTGCTGCCTCTAATGCTATTATTTGTGGATTTCAGGTACGTCCTACTTCTTCAGCACGTAAACTGGCAGAAAAAGAAGAAATTGACATCCGACTTTATTCTATTATTTATGATGCCATAGAAGAAATAAAATCAGCTATGGAAGGTATGCTTTCCCCTGAAATTAAGGAAGAAGTGACCGCTACACTCGAAGTTCGAGATGTATTTAAAATTTCAAAAGTTGGATCAGTTGCAGGTTGTTTTGTACGAGAAGGTAAAATCAAACGAACTAATAAAGTTCATCTTATTCGCGATGGAATTGTAATCTACACTGGGGAAATTGCTTCATTAAAACGTTTCAAAGAGGACGTAAAGGAAGTAAGTGCAAATTACGAATGCGGTATCAGCATTCAGAATTTTAATGACATCCACGTAGGTGACATCATTGAAAGTTTTGAAGAAACAGAAATTAAATCTACACTTTGAGAGTTTTTACCTCTCTCCATTAATTTATTAAGATGAGCTAAGATATCAACTTGTTTTCACATCAAATTAATAAAGCATTGATTGTTATAGGAATAAAAAGATTTTTAAGTAAAAACTTTCGTAATCCAAAAAACTACATTATCTTTGCAGCCGCAATTCCTCTTTTGGAATTGTTTTTAATATAAGTGATGGCCCATTCGTCTATCGGTTAGGACGCAAGATTTTCATTCTTGAAAGAGCAGTTCAATTCTGCTATGGGCTACAAAATAGATAAACAAATTATTTAAAAAAATTATGGCAAATCATAAATCAGCATTGAAAAGAATTCGTCAAGCCAACAAAAAAAGGTTGCATAACCGTTATTATGCAAAAACGGCAAGGAACGCTGTAAAAAAACTCCGTACAACAACCGATAAAACAACAGCTACTGAAATGCTACCTAAAGTGACTTCTATGCTCGACAAACTGGCAAAAAGAAATATTATTCATAAAAATAAAGCCAGTAATTTGAAGTCAAAACTGACTATTTATGTTAATAAGTTATCGTAAAAAAGACCGTTTCATTTAATAAAAAACTCTTTATCTTTTTTGGAAGGATAAAGAGTTTTTTTATTACTTCAAATGAGGTTTCTTCTCTTATTTTTTCCTAATAATTTTCCAATTATATTTTCTCTCCAAAGGCTAAATCACCTGCATCGCCCAAACCAGGTATAATATAAGAATGTTCGTTCAACTCAGGATCAATAGCTGCTGCCCAAATGCTGGTTTTTTCTTCTGGGAAATGAGAAACGACATAATTTATTGCTGGCTGACTTGCAATGACGGCTGCAATATAAATTTTAGCTGGTTTTCCTTTGGCAAGTAACGTATTGTATGTCATTTCCATCGAACTACCTGTTGCCAGCATTGGATCAGTGAGAATAAGTGTTTTTCCTTCTATAGAAGGTGAGGCAATATATTCTACGTAAATATCAAAATCAACAGCGTTCTTATATTTGCGATAAGCAGAGGCAAAAGCACTTTCTGCTCCATCAAAAAAATTCAGAAATCCTTGATAAAAAGGTAGTCCGGCTCTTAAAATAGTGGAAATGACAATTTTTTCATTTATCAAATTAACAGGAGAAATTCCAAAAGGAGTTTGGACAGTTTCACTTACATAAGACATAGTTTTACTAATCTCGTAAGCCATTATTTCACCAATTCTTTCCATGTTTTTTCTAAAACGCATACTGTCTTTTTGAATCTCTACTGAACGAATTTCTTTCAAAAAATGATGAAGAATCGAATTCGTATCCGAAAAGTTTACAACTTGCATAATATATTGATTAACAAATATTTAAAAAACACAAGATTCAATTTCCAGTTAATATATAATCTCTTTTTATTGACTGTCTTTTTCTCTGATTTCAACGCGTCGAATTTTTCCACTAATAGTTTTAGGTAATTCATCCACAAATTCAATAACACGGGGATATTTATAAGGAGCTGTTACTTTTTTTACATGATCCTGAATTTCTTTTATCAAAGCTGGTCCTGCTTTTTCTTTATATTCTTTGGATAGCACAATCGTTGCTTTTACTACTTGTCCACGAAGCTCATCAGGGATTCCAGTCACAGCACATTCTACTACAGCAGGATGTGTCATCAAGGCACTTTCTACTTCAAATGGTCCGATTCTGTAGCCAGAACTTTTGATAACGTCATCTGTGCGACCAACGAACCAGAAATAACCATCTTCATCACGCCATGCCAAATCACCTGTATGATAAATATTATCACGAAAAGCTTCACGCGTCAGATCTTCATTTCGGTAATAACCTTTGAACAATCCTACTGGATAATTCTTATCCAAACGGATAACAATTTCACCTTGTTCACCAACTTCGGCTGAACGACCGTCATAGGTCAATAAATCAATATCATAATGGGCACAAGGCAAGCCCATCGAACCAGGCTTAGGCTCTGTCCACGGCGAAGTAAATATACAAACGGTAGTTTCACTCTGTCCATAACCTTCGTGAAGCTTAATACCAGTTAATTCTAAAAATTTTTCGTAAACAGAAGGATTGAGAGCTTCACCTGCAATGGTACAATATTCCAGTGAAGATAAATCGTATTTAGTAAGATCTTCACGAATAAGAAAACGAAAAATAGTAGGAGGTGCACAAAGTGAAGTAACTTTATATTTTTCGATCATACTCAATATAGCAGAAGGAGTAAATTTTTCATGATCGTACACAAAAACACAAGCTCCTGCGATCCATTGTCCATAAATTTTTCCCCACAAAGCTTTTAACCATCCTGTATCAGCAATCGTCAAGTGAAGACTGTTTTCGTGTAAGTTGTGCCAGTATTTTGCTGTAATGATGTGAGCCAATGGATAGCGGTAATCTAATAAAACCATCTTAGGATTTCCTGTGGTTCCTGAAGTGAAACTAATAATTAATGGGTCTTCATTTTCATTAATATGATAAAGTGGAATAAAAGGAGCTGCTTCTTTAATGCCTTTATGAAAATCAAGCCAGTTTTCAGGAACTTTTGGTCCAATTGAAATTAAAAATTTTACAGTTGTAGAATCAGGCAACGACTCGTTGATATGTGTTAAAATTGGTTCTTCACCTACAGCTACAATAGCTTTTATATCGGCAGCATTGTTCCTATAAATTAAATCTTTGGAAGTTAGTAAATGAGTTGCAGGAATGGCTATTGCACCAATTTTATGAAGGGCTAAAATGGAAAACCAAAACTCATAACGTCGTTTTAAAATAAGCATCACAATATCTCCTTTTTTTATCCCAAGACTTTGAAAATATGAAGCTGTTTGATCGCTATATTTTTTCATGTCAGCAAAAGTGAATTTTCTGCATTCGCGTTGATCATTTGTCCATACCATAGCTTGTTTGTTAGGATTAGTTTTTGCCCATTCATCTACTACATCGTAAGCAAAATTGAAGTGGTCAGGAACTATAAGCTGAAAATTTTTATTAAAATCTTCAAAATCTTTAAATTCAGTTTGTTTTACAAATTTTTCTAACATCATAGTAATTTTTTTATTTTAACAAAAAAAGAAACACTTTCTTATTTACGAAAGCATTTCTTTTTTAAAAAAATTTTATTCCATCTCAAAAATTATGATTTTTAATATCATCAGTAAATTGTTTCAAATAATTATAGCTAAAAATCTCACTTTTTTATCATTTAACGCTTTCATTCCATGTGGTTTGGTAGCATCGAAATAAATACTATCTCCTTCATATAAGGTTAGTTGTTTTCCATCAATTTCCAGTAATAAAGTACCTTCCAAAACATAATTAAATTCCTGATTTTTATGTGTATTCAAATAAATTGGAAGGTTATTAGGCTCAACCATTACCTCAAAAGGATCTACTTTTGCATTTCGAAAACCATAGGCTAAAGCTTGATATTTATAAGCTTTTGTCCTTTCAATGCTGGCTCCTGTTCCTTTGCGAGTCACAAAAAAAACTTGTGCACGAGGCTCCTCTCCAGAAATTAAAGCGGTAGTTTCTATTCCAAAAGTTTCAGCTACTTTACAAATGAAGCTAACTGGTATATCTGTTTCGCCCGATTCATATTTTTCATAATCTTTTTTAGGGACTCCACATTTTTCTGCTGCTTCAGAAATTGTCAAATCCAAAGATTCACGTAAGCCACGTAACCTCAACGCGATTTGTCTAATTTGTTCATTCATAATGCGATAAAATTATATTTTATTATTGACTTTAATCTTTCAACCAAGAAGCTTTGATTCCTTGAATAACTGCATTAGAAAAACCATTAGCTTCCATTTCATTAAGACCTTTAATTGTAATTCCGCCCGGCGTTGTCACTTTATCAATCTCTATTTCGGGATGATTTTGATTGGCTTCCAGCAAAGCTACAGCACCTTTTAAAGTTTGAATGACAGCTTCCTGACAAACTTCTGGAGAAATTCCAATTTCTATTCCGCCTTCCATAGCTGCACGAATATATCGAAAAACATAAGCTATTCCGCACGAAGTGAGCGACATAAAAGCATTCAGTTGATTTTCTGGCACTAAAAAAGCTTTACCTATGCAATTAAAAAGATTCATTATTAATTGTTGTTGCTCACTATCTGCATTATACGAGGAAATGGCACAAAGACTCTCAGAAACTTCGGCGGCGGTATTAGGAACCACCCGAAATAACATTGCCTTTCTATCAAAAATTTTAAGTAACTTTTCAAAATTGATTCCCGCAGCAATAGAAATTAATATTTGTTCTTTATAGTTAATTTCATTTTTAATTTCTTCTGCAATTTCCTCTATCAACCAAGGTTTTACTGCTAAAATAATAATTTTTGCTTTTTTTATCACTTCTTTATTTGATAAACTAACATTGACACCTGATTCAAAAGTTGTTATTTTTTCAAGTTTTTCTTTTGAAATATCACTTATACTGATATTTTGAGGAGATATTGATTTGCTTTTTATCCAGCCGTGTAGCAAAGCACTTCCCATGTTTCCTGCACCAATTACGGCTATTTTTAAGTTTTCGAGATTCATAAAAAATTTTGATTAATGATTAAAAATAACTGAGAGTCACTACAAAGATAAAATTATTTATAATTTCTATCTTCATTTTACATCCATTTTTTCTGAATTAATTCAAAAACTGATTCTGAAACTGGCTCTTATCCCCCATTTAGGTGTTACTAAATCTTTGTTTTCGGTAAATCTCCAGATAGACTGCACATTGAATAGATGCAAAATATTGGCAAAACCAATTCCTACTTCATAATAAGGTTTCTGTAAAGGAATAATATAAGAAGGGAAATCAAGTACTTCTTGATGAGATGAACTTAAATCGCCTACCGTCATTTTGAAGGTAAAGAATTCTTTTAATGTGAGATATTTAATCACAGGAATTTTTTGCCAGACTCGACCATTGAAAATTAGTTCACCATGAAATTGAAAATATTTATCGGCAGCATATTGCATATAATTCATCATGCTAAATCGATAAAAACCATAACCACCTTCGCAACCCGGTTGAAAAGCAAGCAAAGAATAAGGAACTTTTCCAATAAGCCAACCACCTTCCAGCCAATAATTCAACTGTGCCCAGTTGAATTGGGTATTTTGTTTGACAATACCTGCTAATTTTCCATAATTATTTTTTTGATTGCCAACTTTATATTCCCCACCTTCTAATATCATATAAATTACTGGCTTATGATTATACATATAAATGCGTTGCAGGTGATCTTCAAACGTTTTTTCATCAAAAGAAAAACGTGTAGAAAAAGTAATCGAATTTTGTTGAATGCTATTACAATAAACATCATTTATTTTGAAAGGTAAAAATTCGTTTGACAACTGATAAATAGAACGAAAATAAATACTCGATTCTACATTAGTATTCCAATCATTTAAAAAAGAAAATGTCAACTCTTTTCTTTCATTTAGTCGTTGAGCCTTTCTAAAGGAAAAAATGGTGCTGGCAATATCTTCATCGCCGCTATTTAAAGGATTTTCCAGATAAAGAAAATTATTGTAGTTGTAGTCAATTCTTCGATTATCGTTCGTGTAATTTATACCCAATACACGTTTTGTCTCGCCAGGCAAACGATATTGAGCAAAAGTAGAATATTTTACTTCTTGATTGCCAAAACCATAACCCAAATAACCGCCAACAGTAAAATTTTTGCATAATTTTTCATTCGTTCTTAAAGGTAAATTTACTCTCCACCCTTCCAGCTCAGTTGTTCTGGCTAAAAATTGAATTTTGCCAATATCTATTTTTCCTGCTGAAAGGTAAGCTGAAAAAATGGCATCTGACGTCCAGTTGGTCAATTTCATTAGTTTTGTATTTTGAAATTGATATAGTTTGGCATTTAATATTTCTGGAGAATAACCACTATGAGCAAAATTATTTTGATAAGAAACGGCAGTATCTTGTTGATATGTGATGGTGCGATTGAAAAACAAAGGAAATTCACTTGTAATTTTTTTTACTAAATTGTTATCCTTAAAAGTGATTAAAATTTTTTCCTTTGAGCGACACCATTTATTTTCTTGGTTTTTTTCAAATTTTTGAAATATCGTTAAGTTTTTGATAAAACTTTTGTCTAATTTTGAAGTAGAAGCTTCTATATAAGTAATAGCCCATGTGGCTGAATCAACTTTAAATTTGCCTTCAAAAGCAAAGTGTCTTTGATCTTTCGAAGCAAAATGAATCTCATAAAGTTTGCCTGTATCACTTAAAATACTGTCCGTTAAATAAAAATGATAATAAAACTCTGCCTTTTCTGATAAAGGACTAATGTATTTTTGTCCAAAAAAAGTAACTGTTGGCTTATAAAAATTTAATGAAGGATTGATTTCGCCAAACACTTGACTAATTATCATTTCTTCAGTTTGAGGAGAAGAAAAATTGGTTTTTGAAATTTCTTTCTTTCCTTTTGAAGTATATTGGTATTTTACCTCATTCATATACAAAGGAACCACTAAAAAAGAATCAGTAACACTCGCATTTTGCAAATAATGATAAATTTGTGGGTCAATGTTTTGTTTATGAATTTTATTTAGAATTAAAAGATTTTGCTCAATAGCAATAACTTTATAGTCAGGTGAATTGGTTTCATCATTATCTTCAAGATGGTTTCTAATCTGACTTATAATAGGTATGGCTGCCTCTTTTTCTTTACTAGTGAAGGAATTATTAATGGTAACAGCTTCTGGTTCCATTTCTACTAATATTCCTATGCTTTCGCCAGGCTTAATTTTTATTTCCTTGTTTTTATAACCATTTGCTGAAAATATGAGCATTTTTTCTTTACCTGAATTTCGGATTAAAAAATATCCTTCTTCATTGCTCATAGCAATTTTTGAAGTACTTTTAAAAAAAATCTTAGCATTTGCAATAGGTTGTTTATTTACTTGATTGATAACTTGACCAACGATCAGTGTCTCCTGAGCTGATAAGCGAATGGAAAAAAAAGACAACATCAACAACTGACAAATAAAAAACATGAAAATTTTATTATTCCTCATTTTTTGCATTGTTGGTCGTTTTAGGTGAATATTGATTGAAAGGATGAAAATTCAAAATAGTTTCTCGCAAATAATGAATATCAATATGGGTATAAATTTCTGTAGTGGTAATAGATTCATGTCCCAACAACTGTTGAATAGCCCTTAAGTTGGCTCCATTTTCCAGCAAATGTGTAGCAAACGAATGCCGAAAAGTGTGGGGACTTACCTTCTTTTTTATTCCTGCAGTTGCTGCCAAATCTTTAACAATGATGAAAATCATTGCTCGAGTCATTTTAGTGCCTCGCCGGTTTAAAAAAAGATAATCTTCGTTCCCTTTTTTGATGGGCAGTTTATTTCGATCTATTTTCCACATTTCAATTTGCTCAATGGAAGTGGGCGACAAAGGAACCAGTCGTTGTTTACTGCCTTTACCTTCCACCAACATATAACCTTCTTTGAGATTCATTTTTGAAATTTGTAAACCAATTAATTCTGAAACGCGAATTCCTGAGCCATACAAAACTTCAATAATGGCTTTGTTTCGATGACCTTCGGGTTTACTTAAGTCAATAGCTGCCACCATAGCATTGATTTCACTTACAGAAAGCACTTCAGGTAGCCGTAATCCAATTTTAGGACTTTCGAGTAGTTCTGTCGGATCTTCGGTAATAATATTTTTATAAATTAAGAAATGATAAAAAGAAGTAATGCCAGAGATAATTCGTGCCTGTGAACGAGGATGAATTCCTAAGTCCCGAATTTCGATGAGAAAATCACGAAGATGCTCGGTAGTAGCTTGTTCCAAAGGTATATGAGCCTCTGATAAATATTGTGATAGTTTTGACAAGTCTCTTTCATAAGCATCAATCGTATTGTCTGACAAGCCTTTTTCAAGTTTTAAATAATAATGATATTCCTCTAAAATCGGAAGCATTATGCAATATAGATTTGAGAATAATTTGCAAAGATATAAAAAGTACAGTGAATCAATAAAGAATTACTTTTTCATCTTTTTGACACAATATTCATCCATAAAGAAGAATAAAAACGGCTACATAATAAATTATTAGAGTTCTAAATATGCTACTGTTAATTTTTGGTAAGGTGAAAGGAAATTTTTATTATGTAATGATAGTAAATACTTTTAATTTATTTCAATGTCTGAGGAAATTTACTTCTCATACGATAAACAATGGCAGGGTAATGTAAGGGTATCTTTAAACTTATAAGTAAATGTTAAACTCAAATTTGCTAAAGTATCTTTTCTTTTAGAATATGGAGTAATAATACCATCAAGATAATCAGAAAAAGAATAAATCCATCCTAATTCTGCACCTATTGAAAAATTAGAAGTAAGATGATATTGATAACCTATTCCCACAGGAATAATAGGTGCTGTATCAGTAAGTTTTACCTTATCGTAAGGTCTATCCGATGGAGTTTCAGAAATAGATAGTCCTTTTCTCCATAATTTTGAATCGCTATTTAAAATACCTCCACCTAAATAAATATACAACGTGTGTAAATTCAATTCATAAGGATCAAAACCACCTAAAATAACGTATTCAGCTTGCAAAGAAAAGCCAACTACTTTATTTTTATAAGAATAATCTCTCATTTCATTTCTTGAATTAGCATCATCTCCTACAAATGATCCATACAATACATTTATTTTATAACCTAAATCATTTTTAAATGACTGTCGGAGTCCTAAAGAAACTAAATAACGCGTATTAGAAATATCCCAATCATTAATGCCATTTAAAAATTGTTCCTGATAGGACCCACCAATATCACCAAAACAATATGCCAAGCCTACAGAGTTTAAAACAACAGACATAGAACTACCACCTCCTGTATTTATTAATCCTTTTTTTTGACTATAAATAGGGAACAAACACAAAATGACAAGCTGAATTATAACTAAAAATTTTTTCACAGCATTAAATTTTTGAACTTGTTAAATAATTGCTTCCAAATAATATTAATTTTATTGAAAAATTTTTCAGTCTTTTTTTACTAATATCTAAAACTACTTCCTCCAACAAATTCCCGCAGTAAAGAAGTAGGCGGAATTTCACGATCAGGAATGGCAACAAAATAACTTAAAAATTTTAATAAACGATGCGCTTCCGTATATTCATCACAATATTTAGGTATTTCAGAAAGTAACGGTTCTGCATACCGTTTTAGTACAGCAAACTCAAAAAGTAAAGCAGAATTAAACATAATGTCTGCATTTTCCTGAAAAGGGAAAATCCATTTTTCTTCCCCTTTCCTTACACTTTCCCAGCGAGCGATAGTTTCTCGAGCCGAATAATTTCTAAATCTTGAATCGCGGATGATTCGTCGCAACAAGCGTGTATCGGTGGTAGGAATCCAATTATGATCATCAATAGAAATGGTAGTCAGAGCAGATACATAAATTTTAAAAGTTGCCTCTTTAGGTATCTTTGGAATTAACTCCGGATTAAGAGCATGTATGCCTTCAATAATTAAAATGTTTCCTTCTTGAAGTTTTATTTTTTCTCCACGATAATATCGTCGCCCTTCTTCAAAATCAAAGAAAGGCAGCTCAATTTCTTTACCTTTCAATAATTGAATCAGATGCCGATTAAGCAATTTTAAGTCTAACGCATGCAAATGTTCAAAATCCAGTTGTCCATTTTCATCCCGCGGTGTTTTTTCTCGATCTACAAAATAATTATCAAGAGAAATGATAATAGGTTTGAAATGGCAAACCATTAATTGAATAGATAATCTCTTGCTAAAAGTCGTTTTTCCTGAAGAAGAAGGGCCTGAGACCAATACAAACTTTACTTTATCACCTCGCTGAGCAATCATATCAGCGATCGCTGCTACTTTTTTTTCATGCAAAGCTTCTGAAACCTTTATCAAAGTAAAAGATTGTTTGTTTAAACATGCAATGTTAAATTCCCCTACATTACTCAAATTCATTATTTTATTCCATTCAATATACTCTTTAAATATCTCATATAATTTTGGTTGTGGAATAATTTCTTCTAATTCGGTTGGATTTTCTCTGTTAGGAATACGAAGCAATAAACCATCATAATAAGGTATTAAATCGTATAAACTTAAATAGTCAGTTGAAGGTAATAAAACACCATTATAATAATCTATATAATCATCTATTCGATAAAATTTACAATAAGGAATGCCCAACGTATCAAAAAGAGTAATTTTATCTTTCTGATATTGTTGCTCAGCAAATAATCTCTTTACTTCTTGTGTCTGTTTTTCTTCTACGATAATGGGTTTAGCTTGAGAAATAATTAAATTTACTCGTTCTTTGATTTGAGAAAGCAAGGCTGATGTGACAGGTTCATTTAAATTGTTAATAGTGCAGTAATATCCTTTGGAAATAGGATGTTCAATTCGGAAAACACCATAAGGATATAATTCTGAAAGAGCTTTTGCAATCACCATTGTTAGCGTTCGGACATATACCCGCATTCCTGAAGAAGTGCTCAAATCAATAAAATCAATATCTTTGGGTTTATATACCAAAAAATTAAGATCTTCAACTTTATAATTGACACGAGCTGCAACTACCTGATATTTTAATTTTATATTTAAAGATTGATAAATTTCAAGTAAAGAGGTACCCAAAGGAAAATCATGAAACGAACGCGTATTTTTGCAATAGATAGTTACTTTTTTATCCATAATTTAAACTTCTTAATATAAAATGTATTTTTATTTTGATTGTAAATATACATCTTTTTTTATTTCTTTACTTTTAAGAATTCAAAAATTGAATAACTTTGTAGTGAAATCTTAAAAAAATGATTATATAATGCATTATACATTTTATGATTTTTTGATTCTGATTGGCTCGTTGGGTATATTCCTTTATGGGATGAAGGTAATGAGCGAGGGATTACAAAAAATAGCGGGCGAACGTCTTCGTGCTATTATGACTGCAATGACCAAAAACCGTTTTAGTGGAGTTTTAACAGGCTTATTGATTACCTCCATAATTCAATCTTCATCCGCAACAACAGTAATGGTAGTAAGCTTTGTAAATGCAGGTTTACTTACACTATATCAAGCTATTACTGTAATTATGGGGGCTAATATTGGTACAACAGTTACTGCATGGGTTATTTCTTTATTTGGCTTTAAAGTAAACATTGCTTCTTTTGCGGTTCCCCTTATAGGACTTTCAATACCTTTTATTTTTTCTTCAAAAAGTAGACGCAAATCTATAGGCGAATTTTTAATCGGATTTGCGTTTTTGTTTATGGGACTTGAAATGTTAAAAAATTCGGTTCCGGATATTCAAAGTAACCCTGAAATTTTAGCATTTTTTTCCAAATATACTAACTATGGATTTGGGTCAGTTTTATTATTTCTTTTAATAGGTACCATTTTAACTATTATTGCGCAATCTTCAAGTGCTATAATGGCTATTACCTTGATAATGTGCAGCAAAGGTTGGCTTTCATTTGAACTGGGAGCAGTGATGGTGCTCGGAGAAAATATTGGTACAACTATTACTGCAAATCTCGCAGCGATACCAGCTAATGTTTCGGCCAAACGTGCAGCTCTGGCTCATCTTATATTTAACGTTTTTGGAGTGATTTGGATATTAATATTTTTCTATCCTTTTATAAATTTAATTTCCTATATCATTACTAACTTTGGACCTGGAGATCCAAACTTATTAACCTCTTTTACCACAAGTTTAGATCCTGAAACTTTAAAAGTAATTTCATCAGATACCACAGCACTCACTTCCGAACAACTAACCCTTAAGCAACAATTGCTTCAATATCAACTGGCAACTTCCTATGGATTATCTCTTTTTCACACGCTATTTAATCTTATAAATACATGCCTTTTAATATGGTTTGTTAATTTTATTTCTAAGGTTGTATCGTTTATCATCAAACAAAAAGATTCGGATGAAGAATTTCAATTGAAATATATATCAATAGGATTGCTTTCAACTTCTGAACTTTCTATTCTTCAAGCATGGAAAGAGATTAAAGTTTATGTTGATCGAGCTCAAAGAATGTTTCAAATGGTACGAGAATTATATTATGAAAAAAATGAAGATGAATTTGTTAAAAAGTTCAGCAGAATTCAAAAGTACGAAAACATTAGTGATAGGATGGAAATAGAAATAGCTCACTATTTGACAAAGGTAGCAGAAGGGCGATTGAGCGAAAAAAGTAAATTTGAGATCCAAACTATGTTGCGAATTATTTCTGAAATTGAAAGCATAGGAGATAGTTGTTACAACCTCGCCAGAATACTCATGAGAAAGAGAGAAGACAAAGCAATTTATACTCCTGAAATGGATGAAAATGTAAATAGAATGATGGATTTGGTTGAAAAAGCCCTCACAGAAATGAAAAAAAATGTAGAAAACAATCAGGCAACCGATCAGGAATTAGCTAAAATTCAAAATTTGGAAAATGAAATAAATAATCTTCGAGATCGGCTTAAATTTCAAAATATTGATGATGTAAAAGAACAAAAATACGATTACTTAGCAAGTGTTACCTATATGGACATAATTGCAGAATGCGAAAAAATGGGCGATTTTATTATCAATATTGTTGAAGCATTGAACGAAGCAACGAATAAAAAGGATAAAATTCCATTACTCCAATTATAAGCTGATTTCGAATAATTAATAAGAATGGAAAAATTTTAATTTGAATTATTTTGTTCTCATCTTTACCCTAAAAAATTTTCCTAATGGTCTGGATAAATTCATTTCGCATGATAACTTGCGATAAAACAAAAACGCCGACTCATGAGGAATTATCGGCGATAAGGAGACTTTATCAAAAATCAACTTTTTATTCAACTTTGTGCTCCAATTGAATAATTTCCATTCCTGTTTGGATGGCTTTTTCATTCAAAGGAATTAAATGATGATAACGTTCAGGCAGTGATTTTTCCAAACCTTTTAGAACATTTTCCATTTTTACAATGGGGTGTATTTTTAAATAACCACCTAAAATAATCATATTTAATGTTTTAGCCATATCGTGAGCATAAGCATATTCAATAGCATCAATGCGATAAATGTTGATGTCTTTTCTGGTAGGGAATTTATGAAAATTGTTGCCATCATAAATAAGAATGCCACCTGGTTTCACTTTACTTTCAAATTTTTCTAACGAAGGTTGATTTAAAATAATAGCAGTATCGTATGAATTGAGCACAGGAGAACTGATTTTTTCATCGCTCAAAATTACAGTTACATTGGCTGTCCCACCACGTTGTTCAGGTCCGTAAGAAGGCATCCAACTTACTTCCATACCCTGCATCAAACCAGAATAAGCCAATATTTTACCCATTGAAAGAACCCCTTGCCCTCCAAAACCAGAAATTATTATTTCTTCTTTCATAATTTAAATGTTAGCAATGAAAGTATTACTTTATCACTTTCAATTATTTAGTTTATTTTTTGAATTGAAAATTTAAATATTTTTTAAATCTCCCAGCGGATATTCAGGAAACATATTTTTCTCCATCCATTCATTTGCCTGTTCAGGTGTCATTTTCCATCCTGAATTACAAGTAGAAACAACTTCAACAACAGATGTTCCCTTGTTCATCATAGAATTTTCAAAAGCTTTTTGAATAGCTTTTTTTGTTTTTCGAACCGTAGCTACCGTATGGACACTTTGACGAGTTACGTAACATGTTCCGGGTAATTGAGCTAACAAATTAGTAATGTTCAATGGATAACCATTTAAAGCAATATTCCGTCCATAAGGTGTGGTAGAAGTCACCATTCCCTCAAGGGTAGTTGGTGCCATCTGTCCACCTGTCATGCCATAGATAGCGTTATTGATAAAAATGATTACAATATTTTCTCCTCGATTGCAAGCATGGATTGTTTCTGCTGTACCAATGGCTGCTAAATCACCATCTCCTTGATAAGTAAATACATAACGGTCAGGAAGTAATCTTTTAATAGCTGTTGCCACTGCTGGTGCACGACCATGAGCTGCTTCTTGCCAATCAATATCAAGATAATTGTAAGCAAAGACAGCACAACCTACAGGAGCAATTCCAATGGTTTTGTCTTGAATGTCCATTTCTTCAATTACTTCAGCAATCAGTCTGTGCACCAAGCCATGACTACAACCTGGGCAATAATGCATTGGCGTATCATTCAAAACTTTTGGTTTTTGATATACCAAATTTTCTGGCTTGATTATCTCATTTATTGTCATTTTATACTTTAATTAATTTACAACTTAATAAACTTTTTTATTGACTGCTTGCAGTTTAAGGTAACATCATTTTTTTTAACTGATCCAGCACTTCATCAGGAGAAGGAACAATTCCCCCCATTCTACCGTAAAAGTTAACAGGAATATGTCCATTGACCGCCAAACGTACATCCTCCACCATTTGACCAGCATTCATTTCTACTGTTAAGATAGATTTCAAAGAATTGGACAAATTATTTATAATGTTAGTTGGGAAAGGATACAAAGTAATGGGTCGCAGTAAACCTGCTTTAATTCCTTCAGCTCGTGCCATTTCAACAACTTTCTGGCAAACACGAGCACATGTTCCAAAAGCTACCATCAAATATTCTGCATCGTTGGTTTTCATTTCTTCATAGCGTACTTCGTTTTTTTCTATTTCGCGGTAGCGACTTTGAAGACGAAGATTAATAGCCTCCATTAGTTCAGACTGAAGTTCCAGCGAAGTAATAATGTTAGGTTTGCGGTCTGGGGTTTTACCTAACGTTGCCCATGGATATTTTTCCCTGATTTCAGCTTCAGTATGACGTGGCTTGAATGGTGGCAAAACTACTTTTTCCATCATTTGTCCAATAATTCCATCGGCAAGCATCATGACAGGAGTACGATATTGAAAAGCAAGATCAAATGCTAAACCAATGAAATCAGCCATCTCCTGCACAGAAGCTGGAGCCAATGTAATCAGTTTATAATCGCCATGCCCTCCACCTTTTACTGCCTGAAAATAATCTCCCTGACTTGCTTGAATAGTTCCTAAACCTGGTCCGCCGCGCATTACATTAACTATTACAGCCGGTAATTCAGCAGATGTCATGTATGAAATTCCTTCTTGCATAAGGCTTACTCCAGGACTCGAAGAGGAAGTCATGGCTTTCTTTCCGCAACCAGCAGCTCCGTATACCATATTGATAACAGCTACTTCACTCTCAGCTTGTAAAACTATCATCCCTGTTGTTTCCCATGGTTTAAGTTCCATGAGCGTTTCCATAACTTCGGATTGAGGAGTGATAGGATATCCAAAATAAGCGTCGCAGCCACAACGTACAGCAGCATGAGCAAGTGCCTCATTGCCTTTCATTAGCAGAACCTCTTCATTATTTTGTTTGTTTTTATTATCCATTTTTATATTATCTTACCATTAAGAAATTATTAAACTTTCATTTTATATACAGTGATACAGGCATCGGGGCAAACGTAAGCACACGCTACACAACCCACGCATGCCTCAGGATTAGTTAGTTGAGAAAAATTATATCCTTTTGAATTTGCTTCTTTTGATAAAGACAGGCATCGAGGAGGACAAGCAACTACACATAAATTGCATCCTTTACACCGTTCAATGTCTATTACAACAGCACCTTTAATTTTTGCCATTTTTTGATCTTTTAATCTTTTAATTTTCTAATGATATATTCTGAAGTTTTTCTGTTTTAAAAAAACTTTTAATACTTATCATTTTTTCGTTGCAAAATTAGTCAAATTTTATAAATCAGGGTGATAATTGTGGTAATATTGCTTTTTTGGTAAGAGTTATTTAACAAAGTGACAAGCTAAACTATTCAATTTCAATGTTATTTATGTTGTTTGAATAGCCAACTTAAAAAATCAGGTTGTGCAAAAGCATAATCCCAACTATTATGTCCTACGCCTGGGAATTCAATATATTCTACTTTTTGAGAGCCATTGGCTTTTAGCTCAATAAAAGCATTTCGTGAATGTTCTGGTGAGACAACATCATCGCTGCCACCATGATAAATACGAATGGGCATATGACGAACTTTTTTAAGTCGTTCTAAACTCACTCCTCCACAAATAGGAATAGCTGCTGCAAATTTTTTAGGTTGTCTGCAAATTAAATCAAAAGTTCCCATTCCTCCCATCGAAAGCCCTAATACATATATTCGGTTTTTATCCACAGCTTCTTCTTTTGTGATTTTATTCAGAAGACGGATAACAAGCTGCATAGAAGGTGTTGGTTTTTTGGTATTTAAAAAAGCAAAATCTTTCCCTTCCTGATAAACAGGTGCCCAAAAATCATTTTCAGGACATTGAGGAAAAACAACTATTGCAGGATAATTTTCTCTGTTTTGGGGATCAGTAAAAAGTGAAGATCCATGAACAAGCTGTTTTTCATTATCTTTTCCTCGTTCGCCAGCTCCGTGTAAGAAAAGAACTAAAGGATAGGATTTAGTTTTGTCATAGTTTTCTGGAAATAAAATACGATAAGGCAACGTATCACCTTTATAAATAAATTCTTTTTTCAGAAATAATTCATTTTGAGCTGATAAGGGAATAAAAATCAGACAAGAAACCATTAAAAAGAAAAGTTTTTTCATCATACAAAAATTATTAAAATGAATAACCCGGAGGCAAGCCTCAAGGAATTCTTTTGATTAAATGTTAGTAAAAAATCATAATATAGTAAACCTTACTTGCTTAAAAATCTTTATTTTCCCAGTTTTTGTAAGGATTTTTTCTTAACTGAGCATTATAAAATCTTTCCTCTCCTGTTACTTCTTTGCCTAACCAATCGGGTTTTTGAATAGGAGTGTTTTCACTTTCCAATTCTATTTCGGCAATGATAAGTCCTTCATTTTCGCCATGAAATTCATCAATTTCAAAACGTTGACCTTTAAAAATTACTTCATAACGAGTTTTTTCAATAATCCCTGGTTCGCATAGCTGAAGCAATTCCTGAGCATCTTGCAAAGGAATTTCTTTTTCCCATTCATAACGACTTAATCCATTTTTTTCTGTTTTTCCCTTGATGGTAATAAATCCTTTTTCTTGATTTTTGACACGAATACGAACAGTTCGTTCTGGTACAGAACATAAATATCCCTGAATAATAGTATAACTATTTTTAATCCATGGCTTGAAATCACCTTTTACCAAATATTTACGTTCAATTTCTTTTCCCATTTTAAAAAACAGAAAACTTGATTAT
This sequence comes from Paludibacteraceae bacterium, assembly GCA_018056165.1. Classification (GTDB taxonomy): domain Bacteria; phylum Bacteroidota; class Bacteroidia; order Bacteroidales; family Paludibacteraceae; genus MVYY01. Next base: position 25,225 of record JAGPGD010000013.1, read on the forward strand.
AATAATGCAAATTTATGAAATAAATTTAAGTATACTCCAGATTTTTTTAACTTATTGCTACCTGTCGCAAATAGACTGATATGGGCAATATTGACAAAGTTTATTGTTTGTAGTTTGATAAAAAGAAATGGCTGGATTAAAAATTTCTTCCAAACAAGTAGTTAAATAAGTTTTAAATTCTTCTTCGTAAAAATTAAAATCTTCAATAATGATAGTTTCCTCCTTATTAGGTTTCAAAGTCAATTGCGAAGTAAAATCATTTTTAAACAGATTTTTTATGTAATATATTTCTGGCTGTATTGGTAATGAAGTGTTGGATTTGTATTTATACAACATACTATACAAGAAAGTTTGCAATATATATTTTGGACGATTATTTGCCTCGTGAGCAAAAACTTCTTCTATATTTTTAAAAGTCAATGAGCCATTTCCTGTTTTATAATCAATGATTCTTAAACGTCCTTCTTTTTCGTCAATTCTGTCAATGATGCCTTTTAAGTTTACTTTTTTTTGTCCATTTTGTATGGGGAATTCAAGTTGAAATTCCTTTTCAGAGCCAAGATATTTAAAGGGAGTATAAAATTTGTCGATTTTCAATAACTGAATAATATATTTTTTAAGCACATTTGCCACCAAAAGATAATTACCTTCCAATTTAATATTTTGATAATCTTCTCTTTTGTTAAAGTATTTTTCTGAAAAAGCTTTCTGAATAGCAATTTCGATTTGTGCCAAATCTTTTAATATGGTATCTAAATCAGAAGAATTGACCAACTTATTTTTAAAAGGCTGATAAAGAAATTCCATCGAACTGTGAAACAATGTTCCAAACATATCATATTCAATAGTTTCCTTTACTTCGTCAGCTTCTTTTAATCCTTCTACATAAGTAAGATAAAATTGAAGTGGACAGTCAATATAAGTATTGATAGAACTTGCCGAAAGAGCACGATTCTCAGGCTGATTATTGAGGAAAGATTTCAATTTTTCAAGAACAGAAGCATTTTTCTCAATTTGTAAAACAGGTGAATTTTTGAAACTAATATCGTATAAAACATTTTTGGTAGTAAAAGGAACTTTGTAATGATATTGCAATTGATACAAAAACCGACTCACTTCTCCTTTTTGAAGTCCTTCTGTACGTGAATCGTAAAGTAAAAAAATATGTTTTGCATGATGAATCAGTCGGTAAAAATTATAGGAAAAAATAGCTTCTTGATGTTCAATGGTAGGTAAACCAAATCCACGACGTAGATTATAAGGAATAAAGCTATTGGGTGTAGTTTTTTTAGGAAAAAAATCCTCATTAAAGGAGGTGATAATTAAATTATCAAAATCCAACCCTCTGGTTTCCAGAACGCCCATAATTTGTAAGCCTTCCAATGGCTCACCAACAAATGGAATGGTAAGTGAAGCAGTAATTTGACATATCAAACGCATCAAAGTATTCAAGCTCATTTCTATCGCAGAAGCACTTTCCTTGATTACTTCATTCAAACGTCGAAGAGTGAGGTAATATTGACTTGTAAAATTATACTCTAACTGATAACTCTGAGAAGTTTCCGAAATTTGCTGAAATTTTTTCTGAAGGATGACAAGAATCTGTAACAAATAAGTCAAAAAATTTTTCGTGTCTTCCTGAGGAGTAAAGATAGTTGCCAGCAGTTCATCGTTTTCAAATGCGTCTGCATCAACATAAATTAAATTGTTCTCTATTACAGTAGTTTGAATTTCTTGAGCCTCACGACCGCAAAGTAACGTAATATATTGATGATTTAAAAGATTGGAAACAGTTTGATGATAAAATAAATATTGATTATCAGTAATACGCATTTGTCGCTGTAATTCAAAAATATGTTCCAAAAGCCCTTGCACTGGCGTAATGTTTAGTGGCAATCCCATTGTAACATTTACTTTTTTTATCTGGGGCGGCAAAGAATAAAGCAATGGCGTTAATAAAGTTTCGTTAGGCAAAACGACAGCAGTTTTTATCCATTCGTGGTCCGAAGTATCCGAAGGGTAAAGTTTGTCGAGCAATTCATAGGTTTGCTTTGCTTGTCCCACCAGCGAAGGAACGGCTATTAACTCAATTTTTTTATCTGATAAAGTTTCCTGTTGAGGATTTAAGGTGAATTTTGAAGGAAACATTTGCATATTTTCCTTATAAAAACGAGAAGCAGGATTGTCCTCATCACAAAGTTCAGCAGCTTCATAATCCCAATAAAAATCAGCTTGATTTTTTTTCTTTAAATATGAAAAAAGTGCCTTTTCACAAGCATTTAAAGCATTAAAACCAATAAAAACAAACTGTTTGTTTTCCCATTGAAGAATAGTTTCACCATTTAGCATTTTTTCAGCTACCCAACGATATATCATTCCTTCAGTAGTCAGGTTTTTTTTGAATAATGCTGACCGAAATTCCTTGTAAAGTAGGTAAAGAATTTTCCAGATAGAAATGAAATTTTCCTGAACTTTTTCAGCAGGAAAAGGAATAAAGTTTTTCCAAAATTGTTTTATGGCTTTTATTTGCTCTTCAGAAAAAGTTTTGAATTGTTGATCAATTTGTTTCAGCTCAGTAACATTGGTAAATAATTGTTGAGGATTAACAAGATGTTTATCAATTTCATCAAAATCGTTGAGTAACATTTCACCCCAGAAAACAAAAGTATCAAAACTTTCATTTGATTTGCTGATGTCACGATAAATTTGATAAAGTAAAAAAATCAAGCTGATTTGGTCTGCTGTTAGAAGTGAAGACGCTGAAGAAAAACATTCTTCGATAGTAAGTATTTCAGGTGAAAAAATTGGCTTTTGTGCTATTTCCGAAATATAATGCTGAAAAAAAATACCCGCTCTACGATTGGGGAACACAAAAGTAAATTCACTGATTTTTTCCTGATATTGAGAATAATAAATTTCTGCTATGCGATAAAGGAATGAAGACATTTATAATTTTTTAAGGATAAAAAAACAGTAAAAATATAAAATTAAAACTTTCTCATTTAACATTTGTAATTTTATAATTGATAGAGCGTCTTTCCGTGTTTTTCAGAGAATGGTTTTGAAAAAATCAAATAAATAGAGAAAAATCTTATTTTTTCCAGAAGGCAGGAGTAAAAAGAACTAATACGGTGAAAAGTTCCAAACGTCCCAGCAACATAATAAATGATAAAAACCATTTGCTAAAAACTGGCAAATAAGCAAAATTACCTGATGGTCCTACTAACCCTAAGCCAGGACCAACTCCTCCAAGACAACATATTAAGCCACCAATAGATTCCATAAATCCTACTCCTGACATACACAAAATTAAAATTCCAAAAATTACTACGGTTAAATAAAGTAATACGAAAGCCAAAACTCGTGTAATGACATCTTCTTGGACCAAATGACCATTATAACGAACAGGTACCACAGCATTGGGATGAATCAAACGTTTAAATTCATAATAACAAAATTTAAAAGAAATAACGATGCGTACCATTTTGATAGCACCACTGGTAGAACCCGCTGAGGCACCTGTCAGCATTACAATTAACAAAATAATCCACGCAAAAGGTGCCCATTGCATATAATCGGTCGTAGTAAATCCAGTGGTAGTCATTAGTGAAGTAACAGAAAAAAGAGCATCTCTCCAAGAATTTTCTATTTTATGAAAAGAAACAGGTTGATTAAAATCGATTAAAGAAATAAAAATAATAATGGCAAAAGAAAAAAGAACGATTAAAAAATAACGGAATTCTTCATTTTCTTTTATCTTTTTAAATTTATTTTTAAAACCAAAATAATACAAGCTAAAATTCACACCTGCAAGTATCATAAATAATATAATGATGTATTGAATAAATGGAGAATTCCAATACGCTATACTGTTTTGTTTGGTAGAAAAGCCACCAGTTGCGATAGTGGTAAATGAATGGCAAACAGCATCGAACCAATTCATCCCTCCAATATGGAGTAAAATTGTTTCAGCAAAAGTCAATAAAAAGTAAATTAAAAACAATCGTTTGGCAGTTTCAGTAATTTTTGGATGAATTTTATCTTTGGTTGGTCCGCTTGCTTCTGCTGCAAAAAGTTGAGTCCCACTTGTTCCAAACATGGGTAAAAGAGCCAAAGAAATAACAATTATTCCCAGCCCGCCCATCCACTGAGTGAAACTTCTCCAAAACAACATAGTATGTGATAATTCCTCAATATTGTTTAAAATAGAAGCACCTGTAGTAGTAAAACCGGAAATTGTTTCAAAGAAAGCATCAGTGTAAGAAGGAATATTTTTACTAATAAAGAAAGGCAAAGCACCAAACAACGAAAAAATAACCCATGCAAGTGTTACCACCAATGAACCCTCACGTTTTCCCATCTCTTGAGGAGCATTTCGTCCTAATAATATTCCTAAAAGACCAATTAAATAACAAACACCAGAAGTTATAAGAAAATAATAGCCATCGCTTTCCTTAAAAACAAATGAAAGAAAGAAAACAAGAAGAAGAGCAGTCGCTTCACTTAATAACAAACTCCCTAACATCCGCATTACTAACTTCACATTAATTTCTTTATTCATAGTTTTGGAATTTAGCTATTTAAGTTTATTATCTCATGTTAAACTTTTTTCAACAGTGTGGGAAAAATATATTATCTAAAGCTTCATTAGTTAAAGAAAGGTTCAATTTTCCGAATGGCCGAAGATACACAAAATACAATCACATGATCATCTGGTTTGATAATAGTATCACCATTGACAATACTGCCTATACCATTTCTAACAATTCCCCCAATATTTACATTTTCAGGTAATTTTAAATCTTTAATTTTTGAACGGGTGATTTTTGATGTTGGTTTAGCCACAAATTCCACTACTTCTGCATCTGCTGCTGTTAAATTGCGAACATTGAGCACATTTGCATGTAAGGTAATTTGATAAATATAACTGGCAGCAATCATCTTTTTGTTAATTACTGCACCAATATCCAAACTTTCAGCCAGAGAAATGTAATCCAGATTTTCAACCTCTGCAATAGTTTTTTTTACTCCAAATTGCTTTGCTACCAAGCAAGCTAAAATATTGGCTTCAGAATTGGAAGTTGCTGCCACAAAAGCATCTGCTTCTTCAATTCCTTCTTGTTTAATAATATCAATATTTCTGGCATCAGCATTAATAATTAATGCATTAGGAAACTTGTTCGCCAACAACAAACTCTTTTCTTTATCTCTTTCGAGCACTTTGGCATGGATATGGGAAGGAAGATTGAATAAGGTTTTTTGTGCAATTCGGCTACCTCCCATAAACATTACATTTCGAATTGGAAAATCTTCTTTCCCTGCTTGTTCTTTTACAAATTCCAGATTCTCAGGAGTTGTGATGAAATAAACAATATCATTAGCGAGTATTTCATCGGAACCTTTTGGAATGATTGTTTGACTTCCTCGTTTGATGGCAACAACTCTGTAACGGTTATGATCAAAAAAGCCTGTGCTAAATTTTTTATTTATGATAACAGCATTACTACGAACTTTTATGCCTAAAAGGATAAGAGCATTATTACAAAAACTCATGTTTTGACGCAACCAACTTGTTTTCAAAGATTCTACAATTTCATTGGCAGCTAACACTTCTGGATAAATTAAATAATCAACCCCCAACTTTTCGAAAAATTCTTTATTTTGTGGTAATAAATATTCATAATTGTTGATTCTTGCCAATGTTTTTACAGCACCTAAATTGGTAGCTATCATGCAAGCAGTCATATTCACACTTTCATAAGGAGTGACGCCAATGAAAAGATCAGCATTTTCAACGCCAATTTCCTTTAAGTTATTAATTGAAGTTGGTGATCCTTCATAGGTCAAAAGATCATAGTTCAAATCTAAGTCTTTTAATCGTTCTGGATTCTCATCGAGCAAAGTGATTTCCATATTTTCCCGTGCTAACAATTTTGCCAAATGGGTACCAACTTCACCTGCTCCAACAATAATAATTTTCATTTTTGTAAATTTAATAGGAGAGAAATAAGCTACTGAAAAATTAAAGGTTTAATTTTTAAAAAATCATTTTATCGTAAATCTTTGCTTTCAAATTATCTTTTTTCCAAACATTATATTTGGTTTCAATTTTCGTTTTGTTTTTTCTTTTCCATTGACTTTCAGGATTTCAACAATAGTTTTGGCAATACTTTCAGCATCCAAGCCTAACAAAGTTTGCAATTCTTCTATGCTTCCTTGCTCAACAAAGGTATCAGGAATTCCCAGCCGTTGGATTTTTAGCCTATCATTACTATTACTGAAAAATTCTGAAATGGCGCTTCCAAAACCTCCTTGTATCACTCCATCTTCAATGGTTATGATTTGTTTAAATTTTTCTCCAATTTCGTGTAGTAAATCTTCATCTAAAGGTTTTACATAACGCATGTCATAATGAGCAATGGAAACACGATGTTTGTTTTCGACTTTTTCGATAGCCTTTGCTACGTTGGCTGCTATCGTTCCTACTGATAAAATGGCTAAATCTTTCCCTTTTTTCAAGCATTCACCTTTTCCAATCGGTAAGATATTCATTGGTTTTTTCCAATCAATAATATTTCCTTTTCCTTTTGGATAGCGAATAGCAAAAGGTCCTGAATCTTCTTGTTGTGCAGTGTACATTAAATTACGGAGTTCAATTTCATTACGAGGGGCAGCAATTGTTAAATTAGGAATGCATCGGAGATAAGCCAGATCAAAAACCCCGTGATGAGTAGGACCATCTGGTCCTACCAGCCCAGCTCTATCGAGGCATAAAACCACATGCAAATTTTGAAGAGCAACATCATGAATAATATTATCGTAAGCTCTTTGCAAAAAAGATGAATAAACATTACAAAACGGAATCAATCCTTCTTTGGCCATTCCTGCTGAAAAAGTTACCGCATGACCCTCTGCTATTCCCACATCAAAAACTCTATCAGGAAATTCCTTTTGCATAATGGTCATAGAACATCCCGTAAGCATAGCCGGAGAAACGCCTACAATCTTATTATTCTCTTTAGCTAATTCTAATAAAGTTTCACCAAAAACATCTTGGAAAAGTGGTGGTTCTTTTTTCCCTCCATTTGATATATTTCTTTCACCTGTTTCAATATCAAATTTTCCAGGAGAATGCCATTCGGTTACAGCCTTTTCTGCAGGTTCGTATCCTTTCCCTTTCTTAGTAATGCAATGCAATACTTTAGGACCTTTGTAGTTTTTTATTTCTGTTAAAATCCGAACCAATTCTTCCACATCATGCCCGTCAACAGGACCAAAGTAACGTATGTTTAAACCTTCAAATAAATTATGTCGTCGAGTTAGAATAGCTTTTAAAGCATTATTAAATCGAATAATGTTTTTCTTTTTCGATTCATCAATTAAATCTAATCTTTTTAAAAGTAGATAAATTTTATATCGAATTTTATTATAGGTAGCAGAAGTAGTAATATCTACTAAATATTGATTTATTCCACCTTTCAAAGGATCAATAGCAATTTGATTATCATTAAGGATAATCAATAAATCATTTTTAGTCATGGAAGCATTATTCAATCCTTCAAAAGCCAATCCCCCTGTTAAAGCTCCATCGCCAATAACTGCTACAATTTTTCTTTGTTTTTCGTTTTTTAAATGTGAAGCCACATCCATTCCTAATGCTGCAGAAATAGAAGTGGAAGCATGACCTGTTCCGAAAGCATCATATTCACTTTCATTTGGACTCGGGAAACCACTAATACCTTTGAATTGACGGTTTGTATGAAATTTATCCCGTCGGCCCGTAAGTATTTTATGAGCATAAGCCTGATGACCTACATCCCACACTATTCTATCATAAGGGCTGTTAAAAACGTAATGAAGGGCAACAGTAAGTTCAATGGTTCCTAAACTGGAAGCCAAATGACCAGGATGTTTCGAAAGTTCATTGATAATAAAAGTTCTTAATTCTTCACAGACAGTTTTAAGTTCTTCTTTATCAAGCTTTTTTAAATCATCTGGAGAATTTATCTTTGGTAAATATTGTAAAGGTTTTTCTGTCATTATAGTTTTAAAATTGCCCACAAAAATAATACATTATTTTATTCGTTAGCTACCTAATAATTATTATTTTTTATCCTATTACAAATTTACGTTTAAATTTTTTATAAACAATTATATGAAATCATAAGTTATCAATTTAACTAAAAATGATTTTTTACTTTCAACCTAATTTTTTTATAATATTGAAATGAATAACCCCGAGGCAAGCCTCAAGGAATTCTTTTGATTAAAAAAGAAATTTTTTCTTGTAAACTATTTGTTTTTTCAATTTCAAAGTTTATCTTTGCAAACAGAAATAAAAAGAAAATGTTCAGAGCAAATAGAAATATCAATAGAATCGTCGTGCTACTTTTGGTGAAAAATCAAAGGTGAGGATGGTTCTATATGGTTTACAATCATAGATAAAAAATAATGTTAACCTTCCTCCCAAATAATGAGGAAGGTTTTTCTTTATAGATAATAAAAAATATTGAAATGGAATTACGAAGTTTAACAAGTACCAGTGGACGAAGAATGGCAGGAGCACGAGCTCTATGGCGAGCTGTAGGTATGAAAGATGAACAAATGGGTAAACCTATTATTGCTATTGTAAATTCATTTAGCCAGTTTGTACCTGGTCATGTTCATTTACATGAGATAGGACAAAAAATTAAAGCTGAAATAGAAAAATTAGGATGTTTTGCTGCTGAATTTGATACCATAGCCATTGATGATGGCATTGCAATGGGGCATGATGGTATGTTGTATTCTTTACCTTCGCGCGACTTAATTGCTGATAGCGTGGAATATATGATGAATGCACACAAAGCTGATGCAATGATTTGTATTAGTAATTGTGATAAAATTACACCTGGAATGTTAATGTCTGCCATGCGGCTGAATATACCCGCTGTATTTGTTTCTGGCGGACCAATGGAAGCAGGAGAATTAGATGGTGTTCAACTTGATTTAATTGATGCTATGGTTCAATCGGCTGATGAAAGTGTTTCTGATGAACAAATTCGGCGAATTGAATATGCAGCTTGTCCTACTTGTGGCTCTTGTTCAGGTATGTTTACTGCCAATTCAATGAATTGTTTAACAGAAGCTATTGGTCTTGCTTTACCAGGAAATGGCACAGTTGTAGCAACTCATGTCAATCGAGAAAAATTGTTTGAAAAGGCAGCTCATTTAATTGTTGAGAATGCTTTTAAATATTATCGCGATAATGATGATTCTGTTTTGCCTCGTTCCATAGCGACACGTGCAGCTTTTCTTAATGCTATGACCCTGGATATTGCTATGGGAGGTTCAACCAATACAGTCCTTCATCTTTTAGCGATTGCCAATGAAGCAGGGGTTAATTTTTCAATGGATGATATTGATGAGCTTTCTCGCCATGTTCCATGTATTTGTAAAGTGGCTCCTAATACGCAAAAGTATCATATACAAGATGTTAATCGTGCTGGAGGCGTGTTAGGAATCATGGCAGAGCTCAACCGTGATGGCTTGATTGATACATCTGTTCACCGAGTGGATGGTTTAACACTCGAGCAAGCATTAGCAAAGTATGATATTATGTTACCAAATGTGGAGGATGAAATTATTCAACTTTATAAAAGTGCACCAGCCAATCGTTTTAATTTAACACTCGGCTCACAAAATTCTTATTATGAAGAACTTGATAGAGACAGAATAAATGGTTGCATTCGAGATTTAGTTCACGCTTATACCAGAGATGGCGGATTGGCAATATTAAAAGGAAATATTGCAGAAGATGGTTGCGTAATAAAAACAGCGGGAGTAGATGAAAGTATTTTAAAATTTACTGGACCTGCTAAAGTTTTTCATTCTCAAGAGGCAGCTTGTGATGGAATTTTATCAGGGAAAGTACAGGCGGGTGATGTAGTAGTGATTAGTTATGAAGGTCCAAAAGGAGGTCCGGGAATGCAAGAAATGCTTTACCCGACGTCTTATATCAAATCACGTCACTTGGGGAAAGAATGTGCTTTAATTACCGACGGACGTTTTTCTGGCGGAACATCAGGATTATCTATTGGTCATATTTCTCCTGAAGCTGCTGCAGGAGGGAATATTGCACTAATTCAAGATGGAGATATTATTGAAATCGATGTACCTCAACGTACGATACGAGTCAAATTGAACGATGAAGAATTACATTTACGTCGTGAAAAAGAATTATCAAAAGGTAAAAATGCTTTTCAACCAATAAACCGTCAACGTTCAGTTTCTAAAGCCTTAAAAGCTTATGCTTCAATGGTTAGCTCTGCTGATAAAGGTGCAATAAGAATCATTTGAAACTTTTTAAAAATATAAGGATTAGAAAAAAATAACCTTTGTTCTTATAGGAGTGAATAATAAAAATTGATTTATGAAAATTACAGGTGCAAAAGCATTAATGGAATCATTATTGCAAGAAGGAGTAAATACTATTTTTGGTTATCCCGGAGGAGCGATATTGCCAGTTTTTGATGCTTTGTATGATTACGATAAGGAAATCAAACATATTCTGGCACGCCATGAACAGGGTGCAGTACATGCTGCTGAAGGCTATGCTCGTGTATCAGGTAAAGTTGGTGTATCCATTATTACTTCGGGTCCTGCAGCTACCAATGCTATTACAGGCATAAGCGATGCAATGCTGGATAGTGTTCCGCTGGTAGTCATTACCGGTCAAGTTGGTGCAGGATTATTAGGCAGCGATGCTTTCCAGGAAATCGACGTCATTGGGATCACGCAGCCTATTACCAAGTGGGCTTATCAAATTCGAAGAGCTGAAGATGTCGCGTGGGCGATAGCTCGTGCCTTTTATATTGCCAAAAGTGGACGTCCAGGACCAGTGGTTCTTGATTTTACGAAAAATGCTCAGTCTGAAGAAGTAGAATTTATTTATAAACCTTGCAAATTCATTCGCAGTTACATACCTGTTCCAGAACTGAATCCTTCTCAAATCGAAGTTGCAGCACAAATTATTAATTCAGCTCAAAAACCGTTAGCAATTGTCGGACACGGTGTAATTATAGGAGAAGCAGAAACAGAATTAAAGGAATTTCTGGAAAAAGCAGATATTCCAGCGGCATGGACCTTATTAGGTGCTTCAGCCATGCCTACTGATTTTCGTTTAAACATGGGATTTATAGGGATGCATGGGAATGTTGCTCCAAACATGAAAACCAATGAATGTGATGTTTTAATTGCCATAGGAATGCGTTTTGATGATCGAGTAACAGGCGATTTGAATACTTATGCAAAACAGGCAAAAATTATTCATATTGATATCGATGCTGCTGAAATAAACAAAAATGTGAAAGTAGATGCTCCTGTGTTAGCTTCGGTTAAAGATGCATTGCCAGCTTTGACAAAATTAATAAAACCAGCCAAACATCAAGAATGGATTGCTTCTTTTAAAGAATATACAGATCTTGAATTTGAAAAAGTTATTCAACGTGAAATTTTCCCTCAATCGGGCAAAATAACAATGGGAGAAGTAATTCATAAAGTTTCAGAAGCTACAGGGAAAAATGCCATTTGCGTTACCGATGTGGGGCAAAACCAGATGGCGGCTGCTCGGTATTTTGGGTTTACGAAAAGTCGAAGCTTAATTACTTCCGGAGGATTAGGAACAATGGGTTTCGGACTGCCGGCTGCTATTGGTGCAAAAATAGCTGCTCCAGACCGTACTGTTTGCCTTTTTGCTGGCGATGGCGGATTTCAGATGACTATCCAGGAACTGGGAACCATTATGGAACATCAAATTGGTGTAAAAATGATCGTTTTAGACAATCAATTTCTGGGAATGGTACGTCAATGGCAAGAATTATTCTATGAAGAAAGATATTCCTTTACCAGAATGAAAAATCCTGATTTTGTTGCAATAGGGAAAGCTTATAACATAGATGGTAGATGGGTCACAGAAAGAGAACAACTGGATGAAGCAATAGCCGATATGCTAAAAGATGATAAACCCTATTTATTGGCAGTAAAAGTAGAAAAGAAAGGAATGATCTATCCAATGATACCTGCAGGAACAACTGTTACTAATATTATCTTAGGAGATTGAAATAAATTCTATTTGTTTTATTTTCATGCTTATTTAAAATAGAAAAAATAGATATAAAAAATTTATTAATCAAATTCTCAACATGGAAAATACAACCTTATATACGATTATTATTTTTTCAGAAAATAAGGTAGGCGTTTTAAATCAGATTACAGTAATTTTTACACGACGAGGCTTGAACATCGAGACTTTATCAGTATCTCCTTCTGCCATACCAGGAATCCATAAATTTACTATTACTGTTTTTACTACGGAAGAAGTGGTTAAAAAAGTTGTCCAACAAATTGATAAAAGAGTTGATATTTTAAAAGCTTATTATAATACCGATGATGATTTGGTTCATCAAGAAATTGCTTTGTACAAAGTAGCAACAGATAAATTACTAGCGATGGGTTCCATTGAAGGTTTGATACGTAAATATCAAATTCATATTCTCGAAATAACTGAAAATTGTGTGGTTTTTGAAAAAACGGGACATTATGAAGATACTCAAAAACTTTTCGAAGAATTAAGCCAGACAATTGGAGTGTTGCAATTTATTCGTTCGGGACGTATAGCTATCACTAAATCAAAAGTAGAACGATTAAGTGATATGCTCGAAGAATTAAAAAAGTTAGAAGAAAAAATAGATAAGTAATCGGTTTTTTAATCAATAGAATTCCTCGAGGCTTGCCTCGGGATTATTCATTAAAAAAATAAATTTTTTATCAGAAAAAATTATTTGTGTAATAACAATTAAGATACTAATTTTAACTTTAAAATAAAAGTTTTAGAATAAACAATTTTAATATTTTTTAATTTTTAAAAATAAAATAAAGATGGCAAAAATTAATTTTGGCGGTGTTATCGAAGATGTGGTAACCCGCGAAGAGTTTCCATTAAGCAAGGCTTTGGAAGTATTAAAAGATGAAGTTATTGCAGTAATAGGTTATGGTGTACAGGGTCCTGCACAATCAATGAATTTACGTGATAATGGCTTCAATGTTATTGTTGGTCAGGCTCCAGAATTCAAGAATGACTGGGATAAAGCTGTTAACGACGGCTGGGTTCCAGGCAAAACTTTATTTTCAGTGGAAGAAGCTGCATCCAAAGGCACTATTATTCAATATTTAGTTTCTGATGCTGCTCAAAGAATTTTATGGCCAACTATTAAGCCGTATCTTACCAAAGGAAAAGCTTTATATTTTTCACATGGTTTTTCAATTACTTATAAAGATTATACTGGAGTTGTACCTCCTGCTGATATTGATGTAATTATGGTTGCTCCTAAAGGTTCTGGAACGAGCGTGCGTAGAAATTTCTTAGCTGGTTCAGGCATCAATAGTAGTTTTGCTGTATTTCAAGATGCAACAGGAAAAGCTTTGGAACGTACTTTAGCTCTTGGCATTGGTATAGGCTCAGGATATCTTTTCCCAACTACTTTTGAAAAAGAAGTATTTAGTGATCTTACTGGTGAAAGAGGCGTTTTGATGGGTGCTCTTGCCGGAATCATGGACGCTCAATATGAAGTGCTCAGAAAAAATGGTCATAGCCCTTCAGAAGCTTTCAACGAAACAGTTGAGGAACTTACCCAAAGCCTTATCCGTTTGGTCGACGAAAAAGGTATGGATTGGATGTATGCCAACTGCTCAGCTACTGCACAACGTGGTGCACTTGATTGGCGTCCAAAATTTAAAGAAGCTGTAATGCCTGTTTTTGAAGATCTTTACCAAAGAGTAAAAGATGGTAGAGAATGCAAACGTGTATTGGAATCTACTGGTGTTAAGAATTATAAGGAATTGCTTGACAAGGAATTGAAAGAAATGCGCGAAAGTGAAATTTGGGCTGCAGGGGCTGAAGTTAGAAAATTACGTCCAAAAACTAACTAATTAATTTATAGTTTTTTCATAATTTAAAAGTCTTGTTTCATCACACTTGTTGAGACAAGACTTTTTTATTCTTTCCCAGCTAAAACTTGATTTCAAAAAGTTATATTGTTGATTCACTATACATTATATGCAATTAAATTTTATGCATTATGCTAATTGGATAAGGGAAAGGAAAAAGTTTCTAAAATTTTTATTTTTTCCGGGTTTTTCATCAAAAATTCCATAAATGGTCGATCCTGAACCTGACATGGAAGCATAAAGAGCTCCCATTTTGTATAGATTTTCTTTGATATTTGCTAAAATGGGATAACGTTCAAAAAGAGGATCTTCAAAATCATTTTTTATTAAATTTTTCCACTCTGTGATTGGTTTATAAATATTTTCTTCCAGAGAAATTTCTGGTTTTCGCACTTTTACCAGTGAATAAGCTTCAGCAGTTGAAACAGATATGGGTGGTTTTACTAAAAGCAGATAAAAATTTTTTAAATTTAGGGATATTGGCTTAAAAATGTTTCCTTTCCCAACAGCAAAGACAGGCTGATTATGAATAAAAAAGGCACAATCTGCTCCCAATTTTGCAGCTAACGACTCAAGTTCCTGAGTGCTGAGGTTTAAATTAAATAATTGATTAAGAGCTTTTAATGTAAAAGCTGCATCGGCTGAGCCTCCACCAAGTCCAGCAGCAGAAGGAATTTTTTTGTCCAGCATAATTTTAACTGGAGGAATATGATAACTATTATGTAGCAGTTGGTAAGCTTTAAAAACCAAATTGTTCTCAGGATTTCCTTCAATTGCTAAACCAGAAGTTGAAAAAACAGGTTTATCATTTTCTATTGGTTTAATTTCCAATCTATCATAAAGCCCTATCGGATAAAAAACTGTTTCAATAGAGTGATAACTATCTGGCAAATATTCTATTACATTTAATCCTATATTGATTTTAGCATTGGGATAAACAATCATTGATTTAATTTTAAAACAAAAATTACCAAAAAACAAATTTATCAATAATTTAAATGCAGTTATTATTTTAAAGTTAAAAAATTTTTTAATCTTTTCTATAACGAATGTTGTTTATCTTGTGATAATTTTAAAGGAAAAAATTAATGGAGTAAATTAATCTGAACAAAAATATTAAATTTGCGTTTTTAATCAAAAGAATTCCTCGAGGCTTGCCTCGAGATTATTTATTTAAAACTTTAAAAATTAATTGCACTAAACATCTTATTTATTCGGTTTTTGGAAATCCTCAAATATTGGGATAGTTTATTACTTAGTTTTTAAATTTCCGATAAATTTTATTGAACATTTGTATTAATATAGTGTGAATAATTTTTTAATCCTTCTAAGGAATGAATAACAAATTAGCTTTCATTCTCGTTATTCGATAAAAAGAAAGGATGAAGCGAATCCGAGATTTTTATAAATATATTGTTTTTTGGTTTTCCGCCGTTAACACGCATGGTTTTGGTGTTCATTCTCCTTTTATCTATCATTTTATTTCTTTTATTATAGAAGAAAAAAATCCCTATTATATCTTCAAGAAAATTGAATCTTTGCGTTCAAAATTATTAAAAGATAAAAGGAAAATTAAAATAAATGATTTTGGTACAGGAAATAACAGGATCAGCACTGTTCGGGAAATTGCACGTCATCAATTAAAATCGGCAAAATATGGACAATTATTTTTCAGAATCGCTGAAAACAATAAAGTTCAGAATGTTTTGGAATTGGGCACTTCATTGGGTGTTACCACAGCTTATTTGGCAAGTGCTTCTTCTCAAATCAATTGTATTACATTAGAAGGATGTTCTGAAGTTGCAGAAATTGCCAGAGAGAATTTTTCTTGTCTTGATATATCGAATATCAAAATTGTTGTTGGAAATATTGATCAAACGCTTAAAAATGCATTGGATGAATTCGAAAGTCTGGATTTAGTATTTATTGATGCCAATCATCGCTCTACAGCCTTATTGAATTATTTCGAACAATGTTTAACAAAGATACATACTAATAGTATTTTATTAATTGATGATATTTACTGGTCAACCGACATGGAAAAAGCATGGAAAAAAATAAAAGAGAATCCACATGTAACGGCGACAATTGATCTTTTTCATACGGGGATTGTTTTTTTTAATCCTCACTTATACAAAAAACATTATAAAGTACGTTTCTAAATTCATAACTTACAATAAGAGTTTTTCAAAAGTTAATAAACAAAAAATCAAATTCATTGTTACGTACTAAGAGAAAACATTAAAAATGAAAACTTTCTAAAACTTCCTTCAAATCAACAAGAACAGTCAAGATGAAATTATATACTAAAAAAGGTGACAAGGGACAAACAAGTTTGCGTGGCAACACAATGATACTGAAAAATCATGTTCGCCTCGAAGCGTATGGAACTATTGATGAATTAAATTCATTTATTGGTCTATTAATGACATTTTCACTAGACGAATCAAACCTGAATTATTTAAAACGACTTCAAAATAATTTATTTACTATTGGTTCAAATTTAGCAACCGATACCTCAAAAATACCTTTGACCAAAACTTCTATATTAGAAAGTGAAGAAATAACTTTTATTGAACAAGAAATTGATCGCCTCACCGAAGCAGTACCTCCTATAAAAGAATTTATTTTACCTGGCGGTACCACAGTTGCTGCTATAAGCCATATTTGCCGTACTGTCGCTCGACGAGCCGAAAGAAGACTTTATGATTTAAATCAGGAGGAAATGGTTGATAAACGCATTCTAATATATATCAATCGCTTGTCTGATTATTTTTTTGCTTTATCGCGTTTTATTAATCACCAGAATGGGATAAAAGATATTTTTTGTGAAAAAAAGGAGTAAACTGAAAATTTTTTATATATTTTTGCGCGTTATTATGAAATAACAATTTTAAAAACTTAATCTATGTATTGGACATTAGAATTAGCTTCTAAAATTGAAGATGCCCCATGGCCAGCTACCAAAGATGAATTAATTGACTATGCCATTCGTTCAGGAGCTCCTTTAGAAGTAATTGAAAATTTGCAGGAAATAGAAGATGAAGGAGAAATTTATGAATCAATTGAAGATATATGGCCTGATTATCCTAGCAAAGAAGATTTTTTCTTCAATGAAGATGAATATTAATTTTAATCCTAATTTTATCTTAAAAAAATTATACTTATTTTTGCTGGAGTCAAACTTTAAAACAAAAAAATAAGAGGATACAATTTTTTTGTTAATTTAAAGTTAATTTTAAGAGAATAGTCGTTTTTCTTACATATGGGAAGGGACAAAAAGGAAATGTAACCTATGAAAAAAATTGTGCTGCTAATTTTGTTTTCCTTTGTTTCAATAGGTGTCATTGTTTCCCAAACCGATTCCCAGTTAAGTCAATATATGTTTAACCCATCAATTTATAATCCTGCAGCGGCAGGAGAAAATGAAATGATGGAGATTTCGTGGCAACATCGTATTCAGTGGGTAGGAATTCCAAATGCAGGGCAATCAAGCTTTTATAACGTTAATTCCCCTGTAAATTTGTTTTCAAATCAACATGGTATAGGGCTTCAGATAGTTAATGAAAATATAGGACTGTTTTCTAATCTGGATTTTCATTTTCAATATGCTTTTAAGAAAGCCTTGTCAGGAGGAATTTTAAGTATTGGAGCTTCGTTAGGTTTTCTGGATATTGGATTTAAAGGAGATAGTGTTCATTTCCCTACAATAGGTGAATATTATGAGTCAAATGATCCTTTAATTCCTACCACAAGTGTCTCAGGAATTAGTTTTGATGTTGGTTTGGGTGTTTGGTATTCAAATACAAAAGGTTATGCTGGTTTTTCTTATGCTCATTTAAATCAACCAGTAATTAATTGGGGAGAAAATTTAGCATATAAACAAGTTGGAACTCTTTATTTAACAGGTGGTTACAATTGGGTATTGAATGATCCAAAATATATTATCAAACCAAGCTTGTTATTTAAAAGTGATCTTAACTCATATCAGGTAGATATATCAGCCTTTTTAGAATATAATAGCAAATATTGGGGAGGTCTTTCTTATCGTTTTCAAGATGCTATCGTGTTGTTTGGAGGGATTAATGCTATTGCTGGTTTAATTATTGGCTATTCTTACGATCTTCCTGTATCGCAGATAATTCGAGGAAGTTCAGGCTCGCATGAATTTTTAATAGCCTATAATTTTGATATTAAATTAAATAAAGCAAAACATAAACACAAAAGTATTCGTATTTTATAACTTTAATTTGATCTACAAGTTTTTTATTTAAAAACATACAAGAATGAAAAAATTTCTTTTCTTTATTATCGTTAGTTGCATAGGCTCTTTATTATTTATCGGGTGCAATAAGCCTGCAGGTGAATTGGTTGGAATAGGAACCAAAGGCACTTTTCATGAAGCAAATCCTTATGGAATGGTTCTTATCAAAAAAGGAACTTTTTTAATGGGAGCTAATGATCAATCTGCAATTGGAGCAATCAACGACAAATCAATCCAGGTAACGGTAGATGCTTTCTGGATGGATCAGACAGAAATAACGAATGATGAATACAAGCAGTTTGTAAATTGGGTTCGTGATTCTATCGCACTTCGCTCATTAGTGATAGCTGGCAGAGATGAGTTTCGCTTGAAATTAAAAAACCAAGAAGATTTACCACCTGAAATAGCTCCTTTAAATTGGAAAGTAAAAATTCCATGGAATTCTAAAGATGAAGAAATAACTGATATTTTAAATTCTTTTTATTATGAAAGTGAAAATGAACTTTCTACAAAAAGACAAATTAATCCCGATAAATTAAAATATAAATATGAATGGGTTAATTATGATCAGGCTGCGTTGGCAAAAAACAAATATGATGTAAATACAGGAGCTTATCCTGCTGAAGCCAAAGTCAGAGTGGATACTTCATTTGTAGACGAAAATGGCGTGATTCATCATCAGACTATTGAACGAAAGTTGAAAACTCGGAGAGATTTAATTTCTACCAAAATAGTCAATATTTATCCTGATACTATTATGTGGATCAGAGATTTTCAATATGCTTACAATGATCCCAAAATGCAGATGTATTTTTCTCATCCAGGGTTTGCACAATATCCTGTAGTGGGTGTTACCTGGGAACAAGCTCAAGCGTTCTGCCATTGGCGAACACATTTATTTAACAGCAAAAGTAGCGTGAGTGCTCAAGATTACCGTTTACCTACTGAAGCCGAATGGGAATATGCTGCACGGGGTGGTCAACCAATGGCACTTTATCCCTGGGGTGGAAATTATGTAAGAGACAAAAGAGGCTGTTTTATGGCAAACTTTAAACCTATGAGAGGTAACTATACCGAAGACACAGGAACAACTACTATGAAAGTGGGTTCATTTCTTCCCAATGATTTTGGCTTATACGATATGGCTGGAAATGTTGCTGAATGGACATCAACTGCTTACAATGTATCAAGTAATAATTTGGTGTACGATATTAATCCCAGTTTTCAATATAATGCTAAAAATAGTGACCCCGATGTACTAAAACGTAAAGTGGTAAAAGGAGGTTCATGGAAAGATATTGCTTATTATTTACAATGTGGAACAAGAACTTATGAATACCAATATGAAAGCCGTCCTTACATTGGATTTAGGTGTGTAAGATCATATAATGGGGATTAGCTTTTTCAAAATACATTAAAAAGAATAATTTAATTATTTTCTAAAACAACTTAAAAAAAATAGTTATGGCATCTTTTTCAACATGGTGGAATTCACCAAAAGGCAAACAAGTAGTTAATGCAGCTTATAGTGTAGGAGCTTCAATAGTAATATTAGGAGCTATGTTTAAAATATTACATTTACCAAATGCCAATTACATTTTAGGAGCTGGGATGATTTGTGAATCGCTCATTTTCTTTTCAGGTGCTTTTGATAAACCTTTTAAAGAATATGATTGGGACAAATTATTTGATTTCGATAATGGAAAGCCACGCTTTCAGGGAGGAGGCGGAACAGTTAACATACAACATATTCCGACAGCAAAAGTTGAGCTGAATTATGCGGAAACTATTGATGAGAATGATGTAAAAAAATTGTCAGAAGGAATTAAAAATCTTTCTACAACTGCACAGCAGCTTGCTTCTCTTTCGGCTGTTGTTGGTGCTACTGAAAAATTCACTCAAAACATTGAGTCTGCTTCAAGTATTACTCTTAATCTGATAGAAAAACAAAAGGAATTTGCAAACGCTTTACAAAACATTTCAGTGGTTTATGAAAACTCAAAAAATGAAATAGAAAAAGAGCAAGAAGAAACAAAACAATCTCTTCAAACAATTAATAAGAGCCTCGCTTCCATTAATGCTATCTATGAAATACAGTTGAAAAACATACAAGATCAACTTACAGAGATTTCTCAACAGAATGAACATCTTAAAAACACAAACGAAGAATTAAAAGATCTTTCAAATAATATGCAAAAAATCAACTCTGTAAGTAACGATATTTTATTGCAGACTGAAGAATATAAGTCAGAGACAACAAAATTATCTCAAAAAATTGTTGAATTAAATAATATTTATGGCAATATGTTGAATGCTTTGAGCTAATCTAATGCTATTTTCTTAACTTAACATGTAACTTAACTTAGTAAACTAATGAGTGCTTCAAAAAATTGTCCAGAAACCACCAGACAAAGAATGATTGGTATGATGTATCTTGTATTAACAGCAATGTTAGCATTAAATGTGTCAAGTGAAGTCTTAAATGGTTTTTCAATGGTCGACAATAGTTTACATAATACTATACAGTCTTCAGTCGTAAGAAATACCGGTCTATATGATGATTTCCAAAATCAATTTCGACAAAATCCGACCAAAGTTAAAGAATGGCTCGACAAGGCAATATTAGTTAAACAAGAATCTGATTCTTTGTTTGATTATCTTCAAGATTTTAAATATCAAATTGTTAAAAGAGCTGATGGTAAAAAAGCCGATCCTACTGCTCGGAACATTATTAATAAAGAAAATTTTGATGTTCCAGGAGAATATGCATTGGTAGAAGGGAATGGTAAAATTTTAAAACAAAAAATTGATTCTTATCGGGATTTCATTATTCAATTATCAGAAAATAATCCTGCAAAACAAAAAATGTATGCAACTATTTTTTCTACTGCTCCTATTGGTGATAAACCATGGGAAGTTGCAATGTTTGAAATGATGCCTGTATCAGCAGTAGTAACATTATTAACAAAATATCAAAGTGATGTCAGAATGACTGAAGTAGAAGTAGTTCAATATTTAAAATCTCAAACTGATATTGCTGATTTTAGAGTTAATAAAATTGAAGCATTAGTTGTACCAAATTCTCGTTATGTGATTCGAGGAGGAAAATATAGTGCCCAGATTATTCTTTCAGCAGTTGATTCTACTAAAACTCCTCAATATTTTGTTGGAAATACTCCAATCCCCAATGGAATTTATGAAATTACATGCACTCGTCCAGGAACTTTTACCTATTCTGGCTATATACAGTTGACAGACAATCAAGGAATTATTCGGAAATACCCTTTTCAAAGTGATTATATTGTAGGCGAACCATCAGCCACTATTTCTAATGAAGATTTAAATGTGGTTTATAGAGGTGTCGATAATAAATTTAGTATATCGGTTCCAGGTATCCCTGCAGAAAATATCTTTGTTCGTACTTCTGGCGGAACAGCTCAAAAAATAAGCAATGGAAGATTTATTATCCATCCTACGCAAGATAAAGAAATGACTATTTTTGTATACGCAAAGGTAGAAGGGAGAGAAATGCAAATGGGTAGTAGCACATATAGAGTAAAATATCTACCCGATCCAAAATCTTATTTACAATACGTTGATGCTGGTGGTATTACAAGATTAATTCAAGAAGGAACAATAAGTAAACGGTTGCTAAAGGGAGATAATGTTTTATTGGTAGCCAGTTACGGAGAAGATGAATTGGTGCAGGCAAAATTTAATATTGTTTCTTTTACTATGGTAACTATATTTGGAGCCATTTCTAATACAGGTCCACTTTTAAATAGTAAACAACTGGAAAGTATTGACCGTCTTGAAGGAGGTGACTATATTACTTTTAAAAATATAAAGGCTGTAGGTCCCGATGGAAAAATAAGAAATTTATCTCCTATTCAAATACAAATATAATTTTATAAAATTGTTAGGATAAATGAACTTTATTAAAAATCATAATATGAAAAAGTATATTATTTTCTCTGTAGTCTTCTTAACTTTATTATTGTTACCTGCAAATACTATTTTAGCTCAAAAGCAAATTCCTTTTTTCGATATGAAAGGAAATATTAATTTTCAAACTCAAGAACTTGATGCATTAGCTGATACCATTGCAATCATAAACCATCGAAGTGATGACGTAGTATGGTCGAGAATTACTTATCGTATTATAGATATGCGATACAAAGAAAATTATCAACTTTATTTTCCTACTCGTCCTTCTAAAGAATACCGCAGTTTGTTTAGAGTGATGTTAGATGCCATTTGTGATGGAATAAATGTATACAAAAAAAATCCTCGAGATATAAAACCAGAATTTGATGAATTATTAGATGGGGAAGAATTGTCACGAGCTTTTGCTTTTGATGAAGATATGGCTAATAATTTAATACAAGTTGATCCTATTACCCATCAACGTACTGTCTCAAATGAGCAATATATGAGATATATTCATAATCAATTAAAATTTTTAATTCAAGAAGTGGCATTTTTCGATAAGCATACCTCAAGAATGTATTCAAAAATTATTGGGATAGCTCCTTTGTATGCATTACATCCTGATAATGTAGAATCAAAAGAAACAATGGGGTATTTCCGTGGCTCTGTTTTGTGCTGGTTTGCCTTTGATGAATTGCGTCCTTATCTTGCAAAACAATATGTTATCCCTAATGGAAACGATACTCAACGAATGACATTTGATGATTTCTTTTCTTTAAAACTTTATTCAAGTTACTTATTAGGCGATAGCAATATGTTTAACCGAATGTTGCTTGATTATGTAATTGAACCTGTTGAAGTGAGAAAAGAACAAAAAAGAATAGAAAATGAATTGATCAATTTTGAAGTCGATTTGTGGGAGTATTAATTTTGAAATTGTCAGAATTTATTAAAAAAAAACGTTAACCACACCAACATTAAGGTACAGCGTACCGAAATCAATCAAAGAAATCAAAATGTAATTTTCGTCCAAATCAACGTAATTTTTAGCTGAATTCAAGTTACAAATGCAACTTTTTGGTTAGACAAATTTCGTGATAAAAATTCATTTGTTGTTAAGAAATTTAATTTTTTTCTTGGTCTGTTGTTCAAAATATCTTCTACCCGCTTTATATCCTGATACCAAACCGCTATCAAAGTGCATCCTTAATCCAATGATATCAACAGACTGATTTTACCGTTTCTTTATCCAGATTTTTTAATTGTTCTGCTAATGTATCTTCAACATCTTTCAAAGATTCGAAAGTTCTATTTTTAAATCCTCCTTTTTCTCTTATATGATGCCATAA
>JAGPGD010000102.1 GCA_018056165.1 Paludibacteraceae bacterium
AAGTTTTCAATCTTATTAAAAGTATAGAGCGAACCGTAGCACAGGAAGGCGATACGACTCCCTATCTGAAATCGATTGCCGAAAAAGCCGAAATGCTGGCAAAACTTTTTCAGGACAGGCAAAAAACTACTCAAGAAACGCTCGAAGAGCTGAAAAAAATCATTGAAGAAATCGTTACGGCCAAAAAGGAACAAGTAGAGAAAAACATGACAAGTGAAATTTTCAGTATTTATTGGATATTGGACAGATCCGGTTTTGAAAATGCTACTTCGATGGCAAACGAGATGGAAAAAGTATTTGAAGAATATCCTCACTGGCAAAAGAGCAACAAACACGGCATAAAAATCAGGCAAAAGCTTTACGAAGTATTGGTTCATTCGGGAATTACCGATAGTAAAAAAATTTCGGAAACCGCTCAGCAAATTATGAAATTGTTAAATGTCAAAATTTGAAATGACCACGCACGAAGAATTAAAAAACGAAGTGTTGACTTTGGCTGAAGAAGTCGGCGTAAAGCCCAATGCCATTCATATCAGAGCCATGAAAAGGAAATGGGCAAGTTGTTCTAGTAAAGGTCGGTTGACCTTCAACGAAACATTGCTTGACGAACCGAAGGAAATACAGTATAAAGTTATTTTGCACGAATTGCTCCATCTGAAATATCCCAATCATGGCAAAATGTTCAACATCCTGTTGAAAAGTTATCTGGAAAAAATCAGTCCCGATAAAAATTAGATTTTCTCTGCCATAAAAAATGGATAGAAAAGACGCCTTAGAAATTTTTGGCAACAACATCAGTCGCCTGAATGTTACACGGAACGGAGAAATCAGCATTTATCAGCGGAAAAAATCAGCGTTAATCAGCGTGAAAAAAACCTCTCTCGCAGATGATCGCTGATAAATATCGCAGATAAACGCAGAAAATCAATAAAAAATCAGCGTAAATCTGCGTGAGAAAATAAATGTGGGTTTATTCAAACCTTATTTTACCAAAACCTTAATAACAGGGTAAATCCTCTCAAAAACAAACCTTATTAGCTTATTAAAAATCTGGAAATATGGAACAGGTAAATACCTGCTCCAGCGTGAGATTATAAAAATAAACCTTAATTTTTTAGCAATTGAAAATAAAATTATAATTTTGAGCCCATTGAAAATCTAAGTTTTTCATAAACAACTTTCCGAAACTTGACATGTTACTATACGTAAAATTTTGTCTTTGAATAAAAACAAAAACCAAAATTCCATGAAAATATCAAAAATTATTTTTATAATTGGATTGTTTCTGACCTCGTTTCAATTAAATGCTCAAATTGAAAAAGAGATTAATACTTATGTGGATAGCACTGAAATTTTATTAACAAATGGTAGGAAAATGTTATTGGAAGAAATTCAATTGTTTAATTATCCGAAAGCTACAGAAATTTTTTATTTTTTAGAATCGAAAGCTGAACAGAAGAAATGCAATGTGTTTAATTATACGGAAGAATTGTATATTTCAATGCTTATTTCTAATTGGAATTATTTTTTTCAAAAAGCTGAAAACATTAAAAATGAAAGGAATTCTTATTGCTATTTTTTCAGAGATAATGTCGAAAGGGATTTGTATAGTGAAGTGATTAAAAATAGCGACCGAATTGAAGCTCAAATACAAGAAGGGAATTTTTCACCCGAACAAAAGGACTTGTTTGAAATGTATTTTCATGTACTTAAGTACGGCACAAAAGATGAATCGTACAATATTCAAGTAAAAAATTTTAAAAAGAAATATCCTCAAACCCAATATAAAGATTTTATAAACATATATTTACCAAAACCAATCGTGAAAGGAGGATTGAGTTTCAGTTTTGGGACAACAGGGTTTTTTCCACAAGGAAATTTACATGGAAATTTTGATGCAAGTGTTGGAGGAGCTATGAGTTTTGATTTCAATATTAATAAGCTATATTTTTCATTTTTCTTGGATGGAGGAACTCAGAAGTTAAAAACCTCTTTTGATGTAGTGAAAGATTCATCTCCCTATAATTTTAAAAGTGAAGATAAATTTTCAAATTTCAATGCTGGATTAGAAGGTGGATATTTTGTGTTTCGAGGAAAGCATGTACATGTAGTCCCTTATTTGACCATTGGCGGCGGAAGTTTGGAAAGTAATTTATTTGAGGGCAACAGTCAAGAAGACAAGGAATACAAAATATACGACTCCTTTATATATGGAGGTGGATTACACACCGAATTCAAGATTATCGACGTGAACGATAATTTTGCCAATGGTTATTTGAGTCTGAAATTGGATGGAGGATATAATGTAATAGCTCATTATAATTACGTACCTTTCAAAGGGAATGTAATGTATTTAAAACTTTCTTTGAATCTTGGTTTAGGAATTTTTTAATATAGCTGAATTCAAGTCACAAATGCAACTTTTTGGTTAGACAAATTTCGTAATAAAAATTCATTTGGTGTTAAGAAATTTAATTTTTTTCTTGGTCTGTTGTTCAAAATATCTTCTACTCGCTTTATATCCTGATCAGAAAGATTTTCAAAAGAAGTTTTTTTAGGAAAATACTGACGAATAAGTCCGTTTGTATTTTCATTAGCTCCTCTTTCCCATGAATGATAGGGTTTGGCAAAAAAGAAATCCACCTTCAATTCCGAGCTGATCATTTTATGTTCGGCAAACTCCTTACCGTTATCGGAGGTGATCGTATGAATCCTTTTCTTATAGAAAGACAATCGTTCTATGACTTTCAGGG